>NZ_JBGCCT010000046.1 GCF_041260665.1 Catenulispora sp. GP43
GCGGGTCTAACCCCCCGCGGAGTAGCACGTGGCCCGGGCCCGGGGCGACGCCGCCTTCTGAAATTGGGGGGTTCCTGGCGTTGGTGTGGGGTCAACCGGGGGGGGGGGCGGCAAAATTCCCCCGCCCCCACGCCCTTGTTGGGACGTCAGCTCAGCCTGATGTAGGCCCGTGTTTCCGTGAGCTCGTGGAGAACGCGTTCCGAGCACTTTCGGAGGGCTGCGACGTCGAAGTCGCTCTCGATGTTCAGCATCTCAGCGAACCACTGGCCCGAGACCATCTCGCGGACGCGTTCGGCCAGTGTGTTGGGAGCCGCGCGCAGGGATCGCAGTGCCAGGCGATCGGCCAGGTCCCATCGGCCCAGGCTGAGCGCGCACCAGCCCGCGACGCTCAGGGCCGCGGCGGCGGCCGGGCCTTCGTTGAAAGCCATCCTGGCGAGTGCGAGCGTCAGCGCCAGGACCCGGCGCGCTCCCTCTTCGGTGATGGCGAACGTGGCGAGGTAGTCCCGTGCTACCGCGTCTTCGCCGATGCGGCGCAGGACGGTCGCGGACCACGGGTGGCCCTCGATCAGGTGGCCCGGGGTCTCGCTGAAAACGACACGATCAGTTGCTGCGCGGTCTTCGATCGGGAGCAGGGTCATGAGGATGACCTCCTGCTCGCTTCTCGGCATGGCCTGTGTCGTGTTCTGGTTCATGTGGTGTCCCTTCTCAAGGCTGTGACCTGGCTTGTCGCGTTGGCTTCCATCTCTCGGCGACACGTTGAATATACCCATGAAAGTTCATGCCGAGGTGCGGTGCGGGCAAGATTCACTCGGGTGGACGATCGCCTATGCGTTAGCTGGGGTGCGCTCAAGTGGCTGCACGTGCGCTGTCCGCTTACCGTGGTGAACGTGGCGCGACGAAGTGGAGCATCAGCGCGGACCGTGGCGCTGACAAAGGCGCAGGAAGCAGTGGCGCAGCGAGATGCGGAACGCATCAGGCGGGAGAAGCAGCTCGAAGCGGTTCTGGCTGACTACTACCAGGCGCAGGGCGAAGTGGAGCGGATCCACACGAGCGCCGATGTGGCTGCGGCGCCGTTCGAGGCGAGGATCGGCGAGGCAGTGCGCTCCCTGGACCGGTTGGGCGAGACCCGGGCCGGCATTGCCGGGCTGACTGGCCTTTCGCTGCCGCGGGTGCGCGACTACCTCGCCGACGTGGCTTCGAATGCGGCGCGCGTTGAGGGATCAGTGGACACGGGCGCGCGCTGAATGCCCAAGCGGCTATGAACGTGAGGTCTGACGTCGCGTGTCGGTGAGTTCGGGCGTCACTTGGAGGGTTGAGGACGTCTAAGAGTCGGTGAGAAGTGACGTCACTGAGCTCCGAGTTCTGGATCATCAAGCCACGCCTGATACCAGTCGTGGAAGTCAGGGCCTGGGCTCAGCCCTTCGTCTGATGCGAAGTCATCGAACCAGACCTGGCCTCGGGCATCGCCGGTGACCACGAGCCGGAAGTAGGCTCCGCAGCCGTATGCGGCGAGCACGAGTGACCCGGATAGCCAGGACGGGTCGTAGAGGATGTCGTCGTCGCTCAGTCCTGGCCGGTAGGGCTGGAACCGCTCGGTGTGTGGGAATGCGGTGGCCAGGAAACCGGGTCGTCGTTCTTCCGGGGGATAGTTCGGGTTGTCCCAGTCCGTGCCGTCGTAGCGATACATCCCTAAGTACGGGCCCGCGCCGCCATCGCCGACAGTGGTGATGAACTCCCGGTAGGCATCAGGCAGTGTGACGCCGTTGTCCTGCTCGAACCGTGTGAGATCTTGTGCCGAAACCGTCCGACCCAGCTGATATCGGTGCTGTCTGGCGCCGAAACGTCGGAGTTGTGGGTCCGCGTCGGCCAGTTCGCGAAGCCGGTGGCGTACTTGTTGCTGGTTCCACACGTCGTCGAGCATGACAGGCTTACCCCCGTTGTGGAGCACCGTGTCAGCGGCCGCGTGATCACGTCAGCTCGCCTGTCGTCGGGCCTTGGTCTGGGCCAGCCGGGAGGAATCGGTGCCGGTCTCCATCGGTAGCTGAGGCAGATCCCTCTCTGGCTGAAGGGGCTGATCCAGGGATCTGATGCGCACGCGCTATCGCACGGGCACAATTGGAACGTCACATCCGTGCCCGTGCGTGGCGGCGAGGCTTCTTCTTTGCCCAGACAACCGGGTGTTCAACGGAAGGCGGTTTCAGTTGGCAGGCCGTTCCTGGCCTCGACTCCGGGTGTTGCTGGCTGTCCCCTCGTGCAGCTGGCAGTGCCAGTCTCCAGGTGCTTCTCACCGTGCGCCTGGATTTCGAGTCGGGGCTGAAAACGTCTGACCCCCGCAAAATCAAGCTCACGGGAGCAAGTGAGCGGGAGCTGAGCTGGACGCGAGCCCCGACAACCCACGTCGTTGACCGAAGTGAGTTGAAGGAGAGTCGTGAAAGCAAAGCCAAGGACCCTGCGCTTCCCCCCGCAGTGGCCGACCGTGGTGATCGTGGTCGTGGTCATCCTGCTGCTGGTCCACCCGACCATCGGCACCGATCAGATCAAGGCCGTCGAGACCATCGTCTACCTGTTGGCGGGAAGCAGCGCGTGCGCCGCGCCGGCAATCCGGCGGGGCAAGCCCACGCGTAGGCGGGGTTAGTGACAGGGCCCCGGATCTGCTTTGGCGGATCCGGGGCCCGCTGGCTTCAGCTCTGTTTGCAGCGGTTTGAACTGGCCCAGGTCTGGCGGGGCGGGTTCTAGAGGAGGGCGGTCGCAACTGGCCGACCCGGGATGCCTCACTACTTCAGTGCGCTCATGGGGCTGGAGCCGTTCCCCCATTCAAGCGGGGAAGCGCCTGCACCACATATCGCCTAGCCGCGCCGCGGGAGAGCGGCGCAGGAAGTGATGCGGCAGCCTGATACGCGGCTGCGTTCCGCTCGCGCTTGTTCTGCGAGAACAGGCGCAGATCGCCGGACTGGATTTGGTCCATCAGCGCTGCCTCGAAGGCGATGCGCTTCCGGCCGGGGCCTCGACCGCGGCGCAACGCTTGCGCCGGTGCCTTGGCGAGGAGGCCGTACGCCTGATGCGCTTGTTCTCCCGTCTCCGACGGGGAGCGTTCTGATACGCCGCCGGCTTCTTGGCGCAGTTGGTCACGGTGCCTGCTCCACATGAGCACCGGGAAGTTGATCCACAAGGTGGACCTGCGCCACATGCTGTGCTGCGCTTCTTCCCGCACCAGTACGTTGCGCAGGTTGGTGAGCAGGTGCTCCAGGAACACCGCGTACATCACCGGTGGAACCGCCGCGACGAGATAGCCGCCGGGCGAGTGGGAGGGCGTGTGGAGCAGGTTCATGATCACGCTGGCCGCGATGCATCCGAGGAGGGAGACCTTGGAAGCGGCGTTGGCGCGGTGGTGCAGGGCCTCGTGGAGCCGGAGAAGGGAGATGCCGGCGGTGCCGGTGTCCAGGAGCAGGGCCCAGACTCTCGCCTCCGCCGCGAGGTCGCCGTTGTGGGCCAGGACGTACACCATCTGCGCCTGGTACGACAGTCATGCGGAAGCGCACGCGAGTGCGAAAAGCAGGCAGGCGGGCAGGGCGAGGAGCCCGTAGGCGAGCCAAGCCAGCAATGGAGGGGTGTCGGGCGCGGGTGCCGGCGCTGGAGGCGCTGGAGCGATTGCGCGTACAGGCCAGACCGTATTCTGGTGAGACATCAGGGGTTCCTTCCTCTGATCAGGCCCCGATGGGATCCGCCAAGATCGTCACCATCGGGGCCGCTGTGAATTCCGTGTTCAGCCGTTGGCGGCTTCCGCGCGTTCGTCGAGGAACCGCAGCCAGGAAGCCAGCAACTCGGCTTCGGTCGCGCCGTGGAGCACGCTTCGGTGCCGGGCGAGACCAGCGTTGGCAATCCGGATCAGTGCGCTTACGGCGATCGGATCGCCTGGTCCGCTTCTGGCGGTGTCGAGGCCGATGGCTGCGGGCGATGCTGCGCGGCTCAGGAACTCGCGCCACGAGGCGAGTAGCTGTACTTCGTTGTCGCCGTGCAGTCGGTCTCCGTGCTCCACTAATCCGTCGATGGCGACCCGCAGCAGTGTGTTCGCAGTGATCCGCTCGCCTTTGGTGCTGCGGTCGTCGTGTAGCCGGCGGGCCAGGTGGTCGAGCTCGGTCTGCTGGTCGGGGCGGATCAGTGCCTGTTTCGGTCGGGTCTTCGGCCGTACATCCGAGCCTTGCGGAGCATCACGGCCTAGGGGCGTCATTGCGTACCTTCCAGCTGGGAACGGGCCACGGGCGTGTGGTTGTCCTACCTTTCTAGCCCGCTATCAGCCCATATCCAAAGAGATTCACTCTTTTGGAGGTCTATGACTCTAAGAGTCCTGAGCTACGGTGTTCTTGGAAACGCGAGAGGGGGCCGGGTTGGCGCCCGACCCCCTCGCTTCACGCTCGACTCGGTGTTAGCGCACCGGCCGGGCCAGGACCCCTACACAGGAGGGAATCCAATGAGTCATTTTGCCATTCCCGGCGACGAGTTCCTGCCCATGGAGGACGAGTTCGCCCCCAGTCTCGACGAGAGCGACATGATGTTCGCCCTCGGAATCGAGCCGCTCGGGCTATCGCTCGTGCCCAAGGACCTCACCTTCACCATCGTCTTCTTCGCTCTGGTCGCCGGCGTCGATGCCGCGGGCTGGTGGAGCCGGTGAACGATCGGTACTGACGCTTCGCCTCCACATCATCTCGGGTCGAGTTGGCGCTCGGCCCCATCCAGGAATCGCTCGGCCGGTGTTAGCGCGCTGGCCGGGTTCAGGACACCCCTACACAGGAGGACTACGTGTCTCAGTTCGTCATGTCCCGGCGTGAGTTCGCCGGGGTCGTGGTCAGTATGGCCACAGCGGCCACTTCCCTCGTGGAGCCGGACCAGCGACGTCGTGTCGTCGCTCTCGGCAGGATCTCGCGTCATGGTGGCCAGGTCGCCATCTCAGGCTGCCTGGCGGAGGCAGATATCGCTCGCGATGTCGTTGGCGGTGACAGCCATGTCTGACCTCGATGAAAGCAGGCTCGCCCTGGCGTGTATCACCGACGCCTTGTTCTGCTCCGATGTGGAAGCAGGGAACGCGCTCACTGCTGCTCAGGTGGCCGAGGCCATCAGCGCCGCGTTGAAGACACATCGGGATTGGAACGGGCTGACTCGGGCAGTCCGCGCGGCGTTTGCTGACGCGCCGGATGAGGCGGCCAGTCGCGAGCGGTGGTGCCAGCAGGTCGCCGAAGCCGCGCTCGGTTGGGCCGACATCCTGCTCGGCTGCGGTGACCTCTTGGCCTGAGGTCCGCGTCGACTGTTCACTCTGGTGAACAGTTTGAGTACGTTTCAGCTTGCATGAACAAATTACCCGATTCACGATGGGTGTGATGTCGCGCTTGATCATGCTTCGTTCAAGCGCGATGTCGTCCCTTTCATCGCTAAGCGGCCCCGACGCCCAGTCGCCAAACAGTTCGCCGGGGCCGCACCTCTCGCAGGAGGTACCTCCATGATGACCCACCCCAACTGCGTACCGATGCCCGTCGCCGATGTGGCGCGGGTCCAATCGAGTGTGGCCGCACAGATAACGGGCCCATTTGAGGACGTGGAAGCATGTGCGGACGATGCTGGCACCGCGTACTCGAACACCATCATCAATGACCACTTCCTGAGCACTGGGGAGTTGGCCGCGCTCCTTCATGTCGACTCGTCCACTCTGCGGCGCTGGCGCGGTGCCACGCCGCCGGCGGGTCCGCCGTTCTCGCGGCTCTCGCCCGGGGTCGTCGTCTACAGCATCGTGGACGTCCGCCGCTGGATCGCCCGGAGCCGCATCGATCCGGCGGAGTGTGCCTGATGGCCAAGCAGATCAACGTTCCGATCGGTGTCGAAGTCTTCGGGTACGTGGAGTTCCGCGCGTCGCGCCGCACGCCGTACCGGGCTCGCGTTCGCTGGACCGACCCGATGACCCATGAGCGCATGCGTGCCTCCGAGTCGTTCGAGGAGGAAGAGCCGGCCAAGGAGTGGATCAAGGAGCTCCAGCGCAAAGCAGAGGGCGGCGTCAGCCCCGGTACTGCGAAGACGACGCTGGCCGATTACGGCCGGTCGGTGTGGAACCTCGCGATGCGCGGCCTGGAAGACAAGACGATGGATCCGTACTCGGCTGGGTGGAGGAAGCTCGTTGTGCCGTCGATTGGCCACTTCGAACTTCGGAAGCTCTCGAACGGAATCGTCGACCGCGCTGTTCATTCGTGGATTGCCGACGGCGTAGGGCGATCGAGCGTCAAGAACGCTATTGCCGCGTTGGTTCGCGTGACCGAGCAAGCGTTGCGCGATGGTCTGATCGACAGCAATCCGTCACGCGTTGTGGGTTGGCAGCGTCAATACCAGGAAGTCGAGGCAGAACTACAGAATCCCCGATCCCTCGCGCTGCCGGACTTCGCGACATTGCAGCGGCTGGCTGACGCGCTTGTCGTGGCCTCGGCAGACGATCGCACCAAGGACAAAAGGACCTACGCCGGGTGGGGCGACGTCGTCGTATTCGCCGCCTGCACCGCCACCCGCATCGGAGAAGTCTCCGGCGTGCGCATCAAGGACATCGACACGGAACAGTGGATCTGGAGGCTGGTTCGACAAACCACGCCGAGTCCTGGGGGCCTCAAGGACAAGAACCCCAAGAGCAAGCGTGCCCGGGACATCCCGATCATGCCCGAGATCCGGCCGATGGTGCTGCGACGCATTGCTGAGGCCGGTCCGAATGCCGGCCCGATGACGAGGCTGTTCACCGGTCCTCGCGGCGGACGTGTCTCCACGGCTGTGCTGCGCGATGCTACGCACTGGAATGAGGTCGTGCTCGCGCTGGGCCTTGAGAAGCTCCGTCGCCACGACCTTCGCCACACCGGGCTTACGTGGATGGCCGACGCCGGGGTGCCCGTTCATGTTCTGCGTGTGATCGCGGGGCACGGGTCGCTCTCCACGACTCAGCGATACCTGCACCCCGACAAGAAGCGGATCCAGGACGCTGGAGCCTCGCTGAACGACTTCCTCAAGGCGCAGTGGCCCCCAAGCGGCCCCCAAGATTCTGAGGAGGCGTCACCAGGGGCTTAAGAGCGCCAGCGACAGACGAAGGCCGGTTGAACTGAGTGCTACTCGCCCAGTTCAACCGGCCTTCGTCGCGGGAGCAGCCGGCCTGCAGGCCTTATCAGGGCTGGTTTGTGGTGGCTTCGCGCCTACGACTGGCTACTTCAACTACTGCGACCCGAGCTGTGACGCGCGAAACCGCTAAAAGACCTGGTCAAGGCCCTGTGGCCCCCAAGTGGCCCCCAAGAGCCCTCGGAGGGGCCGGAAGCATAGCTGTGACTGAAAAGCATAAAGGCCGGTTGACCTGGGGATATCCCCAAGGAAACCGGCCTTCGTCGCGGTCGGGCTGACAGGATTTGAACCTGCGACCCCTTGACCCCCAGTCAAGTGCGCTACCAAGCTGCGCTACAGCCCGCCGCCCGCATCAGCGGGCAGGAAGACCATACCGCACCTGGGGCCTCGGAATCACATCGGTTACCGCTGGCGCGCCGGTGGCCCCATGACTCGGGGTCAAGCGCCCTACTTCTTCCGGTCCTTGTTCTTCTGGCGGACCTTCACCGAGATCTGGATCGGGGAGCCGACGAAGCCGAACTCCTCGCGGAGGCGGCGTTCGATGAATCTGCGGTAGCCCGCTTCGATGAAGCCGCTGGCGAACAGGACGAACCTGGGGGGCCTGGTCGAGGCTTGGGTGCCGAACAGGATGCGGGGCTGCTTGCCGCCTCGGAGGGGGTGCGGGTGCTCCGCTACCAGGGTGCCGAGGAAGGCGTTCAGCTTGGCGGTGGGGACGCGGGTTTCCCAGCCTTCCAGGGCCGCTTCCAGGGCCGGGACGAGTTTGTCGACGTGCCTGCCGGTGAGGGCTGCCAGGTTGACGCGGGGGGCCCAGCGGACTTGGACCAGGTCGCGTTCGATTTCTCGTTCGAGGTAGTAGCGGCGTTCCTCGTCCATCAGGTCCCACTTGTTGTAGGCGATGACCAGGGCTCGGCCGGCTTCGGCGACCATGGTGATGATGCGGAGGTCTTGTTCGGTGAGGGAGTCGCTGGCGTCGACCAGGACTACTGCCACTTCTGCCTTCTCGATGGCGCCCTGGGTGCGGAGGGAGGCGTAGAAGTCCGCTCCGTAGGTTTGGTGGACGCGGCGGCGGATGCCTGCGGTGTCGACGAAGCGCCAGGTCTTGCCGCCCAGGTCGATCAGTTCGTCGACCGGGTCGCGGGTGGTGCCGGCGGTGGGGTCGACGACTACGCGCTCCTCGCCGGCCAGCTTGTTCAGCAGGGAGCTTTTGCCGACGTTGGGCTTGCCGACCAGGGCTACGCGGCGGGGGCCGCCCATCGGGATGCCGAAGCGGACTGCCGGGGTCTCGGGGAGGACGTCCAGGACGGCGTCCAGGAGGTCGCCTGAGCCGCGGCCGTGCAGGGCCGAGACGGCGAAGGGCTCGCCCAGGCCCAGGTTCCACAGCTCCGCCGCGGCGGCCTCGGTGCGCTGGTCGTCGACCTTGTTCGCGGCCAGGACCACTGGCTTGCCGGCCCGGCGCAGGACGCGGACCACGGCCTCGTCGGTGTCCGTGATGCCGACGGTGGCGTCCACCACGAACATCACCGCGTCCGCGGCGTTGATCGCGGCCTCGGCCTGGAAGGCCACGGCCTTGGCCATGCCCTGCACGTCGCGCTCCCAGCCGCCGGTGTCGACCAGGGTGAAGCGGCGGCCGTTCCAGTGCGCGTCGTAGGACACCCGGTCCCGGGTGACGCCGGGGACGTCCTGGACCACGGCCTCGCGGCGGCCCAGGATGCGGTTCACCAGGGTGGACTTGCCCACGTTGGGGCGGCCCACGACGGCCAGCACCGGCAGGCGGACGGTATCGCCCTCGCCCCGGTCCCAGTCCTCGGATTCGAGTCCCTCGGCGTAGGCCTCGTAGTCGAAGTCCTCGTCGAAGTAAGCCACGTCCGAGGCGCCGTCGGTGGCGGCGGTCAGGTCGCCGGGGGTGTAGTCCTCGGTTTCGGGCTGCATCAGGCATTCCTCATGTTCGTAATGCGCGCTTACCTAGAAGCGCGTCTCGTAAAAGCGTTCGGTCGGCGGTTCCCGTCTCGTGCAGGGAGCCGCCGACCGGACTGCGTCAGGCTTCGCGTCCGTGTCCGTGTCTAATTGTCGCGCCCGGTGAGGTGCTTGGCGTACTGCACGTGCGCCGCCAGGCGGACCCGCAGTTCCTCGCTGATGGCGGCGATCTTCTGCCGCCGGCCCAGGCCCTCGGACCCCAGGGACAACTCCTCCAAGGTCACCGGTGTTCCGTACACCAGGTCCAGGTGGGTGCGCGGGGTCGGCAGGGAGCCGACCGTCCTGCCGTTCGTGGCCGTCCCCAGGCAGGCCACCGGCAGGACCGGGGCCCCGGTGGCCACCGCGAAGTAGGCCAGGCCGTTGTGCACCGATTCGAACTCGCCGGTGGTGCGGGTGCCCTCGGGGAAGACGCCCAGCACGCCGCCGGAGCGCAGGGTGGCCAGGCCCGCCTGGATCGCCGCGCGGTCCGGGTGGTCCCGGTCGATCGGGATCTGCCCGAGCTTGAGCAGTATCGGGCCCAGGGGGCCGACGAACATCTCCTTTTTGACCAGGAAGTGCACCGGGCGGGGCGCCACGCCGGCGATCAGCGGGCCGTCCAGGAAGCCGGTGTGGTTGCCGGCCAGCAGCAGCGGGCCCTCGGTCGGGACGTTGTCCGCGTTGTGCTGGGTGACGTGCCACAGCGAGTGCATGAGCGGGACGCCGATGCGGTGCGCGCGCTTGGCCCCGCGGGCGCTGGGCGCCGTGCGGTCGTGCGCGTCGGAGCGGTCCCGGACCTGGCCGGACGTGCCGTTCACACCGTTCACGGTGCCCGGCCGGCCCCGCCACGGGACCGATGGTCGGTTGTGCGAATCTCGGAGAACCTTCATCTGGTGAGTCCCACCCCCTGGGAGGCGTCCGGCGCGGTGCCCTCGGCCGTGTGGATGACGATGCCGGCGACCTTGTCGATCACCTGCTCCAGTGTCAGCTCGGTGGCGTCGACCACCACCGCCCCCGGCGCCGCTTCCAGCGCGTTGGTCCGGCTGTCGATGCTGTCGCGGCGGGTCAGCGCCTCGCGGGTGGCCGCCACGGTGCCGGGGCCGGCACCGGCACCGGAACCGTCCGCGCCGCCGGTGCCGCTCGCGGCGCTCGCGCCGTTCGTGGCCTTCGCGCTGTCCTCGGCGTTGCGGCGGGCGGCGCGGGCGTCCTCCGAGGCGGTCAGGAAGACCTTCGCGGCCGCGTCCGGGGCCACCACCGAGGCGATGTCCCGGCCCTCGACCACGATCCCGCCGGTCCCGATGATCTCCCGCTGCAGCGCGATCAGCCGGGCCCGCACCTCGGGCACCGCCGCCACCGCGCTCACCGCGCCGGTGACGTCGGCCTCGCGGATCGCGGCCGCCACGTCGTGCCCGTCCACGCTGATCCGCGGGGCTGCCGGATCGGTCCCCGAGACGATCTCCGGCGACCCGGCGTCGGCCGCCACCGCGGCGGCGTCGGCGATGTCGATCTTGTTCTGCAGCATCCAGTACGTCATCGCCCGGTACTGCGCGCCGGTGTCCAGGTAGCGCAGCCCCAGCCGGGCCGCCACCCCGCGCGACACGCTCGACTTGCCCGACCCCGAGGGGCCGTCGATGGCGACGACCGTTCCGGACAGGGCCTGCTGGCTGGGCAGCGACATACCGGTGACTCCAGAGAGGTGATGAGACGTGATCGAAGAGGTGGGACCTGCGGCCCATCAAGACTATCTGGTGGCGAGCCTCACGGGATTCGCATTAGCCCGGAGGTCCCCCGGATTGGTTGGATGGGCCGATCATCAGGAGGTGGGTGCGGTGGACTGGATCGTCCTGGTCGTCTCGGGGTGCATGGAAGCGGTCTGGGCGACCGCGCTGGGCAAGTCCGAGGGGCTGCACAGGATAGGCCCGACCGCCCTGTTCGGGCTGGGTCTGCTGCTGAGCATGGCCGGGCTGGCGTACGCGCTGCGCACGCTCCCGGTCGGCACCGGCTATGCCGTCTGGGTGGGCATCGGAGCGGTGCTGACCGTGGCGTACGGGATGGTGTTCGACGGTGAGACGGTGTCGGCGGCGAAGGTGTTGCTGCTGGCCGGGATCGTCGGGTGTGTGATTGGTCTCAAAGTGCTGCACTGACCGGGAACGCAGCCCCTGACGCCGGGCGCGTCAGGGCATGTCGGGAAACGTCAGGGCGCGACGATGTGCGAGATCCCGACCCCGCCGCGCCGGGTCGCGCCGTACCGCTCGATCTCCTTGGCCAGATCCAGCGGCAGGGTGAACGACCCCTCCGGCAGCTGCGCGTCCGCGACCAGGTCGGCCGGGACCAGCCAGGACATCTCGAACTCCAAGCCGTCCGGGTCGTGCGCGTACAGGGCCTTGGTGGTGCCGTGGTCGCTGGCGCCGACCAGCGCGCCGTGCCGCTTCAGCACCTCCTCGAAGCGCGCCAGCTCCTGCAGCGTGTCCACCTCCCACGCCAGGTGGTACAGCCCCACCCGGGAGCGGCCGGCCTCCGAGGAGCCGGCCTGCGCGCCGACCGCGAACAGGCCCAGGTCGTGGTCGTTGGTGGAGCCCGGCGCGCGCAGGAAGGCGGCGTTCGGGGCCTGCGTCAGCACTTCGAATCCGAGCAGGTCGCGGTAGAAGGCCACGCTGCAGTCCACTTCCCGGACGAACAGCACGGCGTGGTTGAGACGGGTCACGGGCATCGTTCGGGCTCTTTCTTCGTGGAGGGGCGCCTCTTCATGGTCGCCGGACGCTCTACACTGCCGCAAGCGCGGATCAGATGCACAGCGGGACGTGTGCTGCTGGAAAGTCTCTGGGGGGAGTGCGTTGAGCAAGGGCGGGCTGCCCGGGATGGGCCTGAAGCTCGGTCCGGAGGTGCTGCGGAGCACCGACGGCGTGTGGTACTCCGCCACCGGCGCGGACGGCGGCACGCTGGGCGTGCTGCGGTTCGAGCCGGCCCGGGTCCAGGCGGCCGGGGGAGTGGAGCGGCTGGTCGAGCGGACCGTGGCGGCGCGCGGCGGACTGCTGCCCGGCACGCTGCCGGTGCTGGACCTGGTCCAGGACGACGGGCACATCTGGCTGATCACGCCGGTCGTGCCGGAGGCCGGGCCGGCCGCGCGGACGGTCGCGCTGCTGCTGGGCTCGGCGCCGGTCACCATCCCCGGCGGGCTCGCCGCGACCGGGCACGGGATTCAGGAGCCTGCGAAGAAGGACCTGAAGGACGGCCTGCCCAGCCGGATCATCCGCGGCTTCGTCGGCCTGGTGCTGGTCGGCGCCGTGCTCGGGGCGGCGGCGTTCGCCGCGGTGCGGCTGCGGGACAAGAAGACCACGACGCCGGTGCAGATCTCGAGCATCTCCGTGCACAACTACGCCCCGGTGCGGCCCTCCGGGATCTGCGACACCTCGGTGGACATGGTCGCCGAGCTGACGACCAACGGCGGGACCGGGGTCGTGGACTACGAGTGGGACATCCCGGCGAAGAACCACACGACCCAGGCGGTCACCGGCGCCGAGACCGTGAGCGGCAAGTCGCCGGAGGTGCACCTGGCCTGGCAGCTGAAGCTGACCGGGAGCGGGACGGTCACCGCGACGTTCCGCATCACCAACCCCGGGGTGCTCGCCTCGGGGGCCGAGACCCAGAGCGCCGGCGACCTGAAGTATCAGTGCCCGTGACGCGCTGACCGCTCAGGCGCGTCAGACGCTGCGTCGACCGCTCAGGCGCCGCATCGACCGCTCAGGTGCCGTAGTGGCTGCTCAAGCCCCGAGCAGTCCCTGGCCCAGGTAGCCGCCCGGCGGCGCGGCCGGGACCATCGCGAACAGCGCGCTGGTCTCGTGCGTGGTGAACCGGTTCAAGGCGTCCATGTTCCGGGTCAGCCGCTGCTGGACCGGGATGAAGCCGTGGCCCGGGTCGGCCTGCCAGGCCAGGAAGAGCAGGCCAGCGTCGGGCTCGCCGTCGGCGGTGAGGCCGTCGTCGTAGCTCAGGCCCCGGCGGAGCATGGCGGCGCCGCCGTTGCCGGCCGCGGCGGCCAGGCGGATGTGGGCGTCGCCGCGGATGGCCAGGGAGCCGTCGGGGTTCTGCCCGGCCAGGTTGACCGGGGTGTGCTCGGTGCCGCCGGACAGCGGTGCGCCGGTGTCCTTGCGGCGGCCGATGACCCGCTCCTGCTCGGCGGTGGTCTGCGCGTCCCACGACGTCAGCAGCATCCTGATGCGGCGGAAGACGAGGTAGGAGCCGCCGCGCATCCAGGCCGTGGCGTCGTCGGGGGCGACGTACACCTTGCTCGCGAAGTCCGGCTGCGCCGGCGCGGGGTTGTTGGTGCCGTCGAGCTGGCCCATCAGGTTGCGGCCAGTGGCGTCCGGGTCGGGCGAGGAGCCGGGCGCCCGGCTGAAGCCGGACATGACCCAGCGCGGCTTGGCGGTGCCGGCGGCGGCGCGGGTGAGGGTGCGCAGCGCGTGGAAGACGACGAGCGCGTCGTCGGCGGCCAGGACGACGCCGAGGTCGCCGTCGCCGCGGGCCGGGTCGAGCTTCTCGGTGCCGAAGACGGGGAGCGGGGCGAGCTGCGGCGGCCGTCGCGCGGCGTCGAGACCGGCCTTGCCGAACAGCGAGGGGCCGAAGCCGACCGTGATGGTCAGGGAGCAGGGGCCGCTGCCGAGGGCGGTGGTGTCGGGGTCGCCGGCCGGGGCACGGCCGGCGGTCAGGTCCGCGATGGCGGCGGTCCAGGCTTGCATCAGGGCTTTGAGCTGGGCCGGAGACGCGCCGGGGACGAGGTCGAAGGCGGCGACGGTGCCGTGGCCCTGCTGCTGTGCGGGGACGGAGATGCCCGCCTGGTGCGGGAAGGGGGCCGCGACGGACGCGGTGCCGAGGCTGGTGACGCGGTCGGCGGCGGGGGTGGCGGGGCTGCCGTCGTCGAGCAGGAGGGCCGAGGCGGCGGCGCCGGCCGCAACGCCGCCGAGGCCGGTGGCGCCGGTGGCCAGGAAGGCGCGGCGGGTGGGGAGCTTCACAGGACTCTCGCTTACTTGCTCACAGTGGTGTTCAGGATGACCGTGGCCTGGTCGATGTCGGTGGTCCGGACCGTGACGAGCACCTGCCAGGCGCCGGACATCGGCACCACCACGCCGCTCGCCGTGTAGTGCCCCGGCCCGGCGGGCTGGAGCTTGATCTTGATCGGGCCCAGCTGCTGGGCCGGCAGCGCCAGCGAGGCGTCGACTTCGGGGACCTGCTCGGGCTTGCCGGTCTTGTCCAGGATGTCGATGCTGACCTGGGCCGTGCCGACGCGCGCCGGGTCCAGGGTGGCCCGCACCGTGCCGGTTCCGTTGGCCGAGCCGGTGTCGAACGGCGAGGTGACCGTCACCGGACCGGCCTTCGGCGCCGCCTCGGAGGCCGGCTGCGACTCCACGAGCAGCGCGGTCACCGCCAGGACCACGATCGCCAGGCCGAACTCGGCGGCGACCGAGCGGCGGAGCCGGGCCAGGTTCGGGGAGGCGGCCGCAAGGGTCTGGAGCGCAAGGGTCTGGAGCGCAAGGATCCGGCGTGCGAGGTAGCCCAGCGCGAGCAGGATCAGGAAGATGCCGGACTTGATGAGCAGCATCCGGCCGTAGGCGGTGTCGAACAGCGCGTCCCAGTGCCGGACCTGGCGCCAGCCCTGGTAGACGCCGGTGGCGGCCAGGACGCAGACCGCGGCGAAGGCGGTGGTCGAGAAGCGGCGGACCAGCGTGAGGCGCTCGTCGTCGGTGATGGTGGCGGCCCGAGGAGCGAGGACGGAGGCCGCCAGCGCGGCCAGCCCGCCGACCCACGCCGCCATGGCCAACAGGTGCAGCACGTCGGCCGGCAGCGCCAGCGCGACCTGGCTGCCGGTGCCGGAGTGGTCGGCGACCGACCAGGTCAGCGCCAGTCCCACGGCCAGCGCCGCGCCGGCGCCGCCGACGGCCTGCCGGGCGCGCACCGGGGCCGCCGCCAGCCGGGTCGCGATCCACGACACCAGCCCCCCGGCCGCGCCGAGCAGGATCAGCCGCCAGGCCAGGGCCTTGCCGAGGCGAGTCTGCAGGGTCGCGCGCAGGACGTCCGTGTCGGTGACCCGCCCGAGGCCGAAGCCGCCGCCGTAAGGGCCCTGCAGCAGTAGGGCGGCGACGGTGCCGAGCAGCAGCGCGAACCAGCCGCCGCCGATCAGCAGGCGCAGCCGGCGGTCACCGGCCAGCTTCGGGGCGAAGGCGACGAGCAGCAGGGCGCCGCCGGCCAGGGCTGCGAAGCCGAGGTAGGCCAGCCAGCGGGCGATGCCGAAGAGCATGCCGACGGTGCGCGAACCGCTCGGCGCGGCCGCGGCCCCGCCGGCGTTCGGCGCGGAGGGGGTGCCGATGGAGAACGTCCACGCGCCGCGCACCGGATGGGAGTCCGCTGAGATGACGCGCCAGGACACGACGTAGGTGCCGTTCTTCAGCCCGGCCTTCAGCGGTACGGACGCGGTGTCCGGCTTGCCGCCGAGGTGGTCGGCTGTGCCGACCTGGACCTGCGAGCCGTCGGGGGCGAAGACGCGGAGCGCGCCGAGTTGGAGCGAGACGGCCTCGTCGTAGGTGACGGTGACGCGCGCCGGGGCGGTCGCCAGGAGCGCGCCGTCGGCCGGGTCGGTGGTCACGACGGTGGCGTGCGCGGACGCGATCGGTGCGCCGGCCAGGCCCCATATGCACAGGAACGCGGCCAGGATCGCGACGACGCGCCACCGGCGTATGCCGCCGGCCCGAACGCTCCTCATTGGCCCGGAGCCGGATCGGCGATCCCGATCACCGGCGCGGTCACCGTGATCGGCGCCGAGGCGGCGAACGAGAACGTCAGCCGCACGCTGGTCCCGGGCTTCAGCGGTCCCGGATCGTCGATCATCAGGTGGTTGCCTCCGGGGGAGAAGTCCAGGCTCCCGTGCGCGGGCACCGGGGCCGTGGACAGCGCGACCATCTTCGCGCCGTTGGTGGTGTGCATCGTGGCGTGTCCGGTCGAGGCCGCGACCGCGGTGAGCGTGTCGTCGGTGCCGCCGGAGTTGGCGATGGTGAAGTACGCCGCGGCCTCGGAGGGGTTCGCCGGCTCGCGGACGTAGGCCTGGCTCACCGCCAGCTTCGCCGCGTGCGGCCCGGTGCCGCCGCCGGACCACAGCAGCAGGCCGGCGCCGGCGGCGAGGACCACCACCGGCGCGGCCAGCGCGCCGGCCCTCAGCGGGAGGTTCACGTCAGGAGGTCGATGTCGTGGGCGATGTCCTTCGGCGCGACCCCGGCCAGCCACACCACGTGCGCCAGGCCGTCGGTGCCGAAGGCGTTGACCTGGGTGCCGTGGTCGACCTCGATCGAGCCGTCGGGGTTCTTCACCGGCGGGGCGACCGGGGTCGCGGCCAGCTTGGCGGTGTCGTCGACCTGCGCGACCGTGCCGGTCAGGCCGATGAAGTCCGGGTTGAACTTGCCCAGCCAGGCCTTCAGGACCGGGCCGGTGTCCCGGTCCGGGTCGGTGGTGACGAACACCACCTGCACCTTGGCCGCCTTGGCGGCCGGCAGCAGGCGCAGCGCCGAGGCCAGGTCGGCCATGGTCGTCGGGCACTCGTCCGGGCAGTGGGTGTAGCCGAAGTAGACGAGCGTCAGCTTGCCGGCGGCGTTCGCCTTCAGGTCGTAGGGCTTGCCGTTGAAGTCGGTGAGGGTCACCGCCGGGATCGGGGTGGGCATCCCCAGTTCGGTGCCCTTGTACTTGGACTGCTGCGTGGAGACCTGCGAGGACTGCGCGACCTCCTGGGAGGGGCTGGCGCAAGCGGTGCTGAGCACGGCCAGCGCCCCGATGGCCGCAGCCATCGGGACGAGGCGTGCGATCCGGGTGGACCGCGGGTTCATGGTTCTTCTTCTCTCCGGATCGGGATCAGGGTTCTGGGTTCTGAGTTCTGAGTTCAGCGTTGGTTCAGGCCGGCTCAGGAGGCCGGGGTGTCTTTGCGGCGCAGGGCGACGATCGCGGTGCCGAAGCCCAGTGCGCCGACGATGAGGCCGGCGATGCCCAGGGTGCGGGCGCTGGTGTCGCTGGAGCTGGAACTGCCGGACCCGGCCTTGGCGTTGCCGTCGGCCGCGAGGCTGACCGACGGGGCGGTGGTCGGGGCACCGGTCGGCGCGGTGCTCGTGCCGCCGGTCGTGGAGCCGGTGGAGCCGGTGGCGGCGGCGGCCGGCGTCAGGTGCAGTACCGGCGCCGGGTGGTCGGGCTCGGGCTGGCCGGGCTGCCGCAGGTCGATCCAGCGGACGACGGTGCCGTCGGAGTACGTCTGCAGGGCCTTGAAGACGATCTGGTCGGTGTCCTTCGGCAGCGGCCCGAGCGAGACGTCGAACTCCTGGAACTGTCCGGGGTCGATCTTGCCGCCGGTCCAGACGATCTTGCTGACCGCCGAGGTGACCTGGCCGTCGTCGGTCTTGATCGGCGTCGTCAGCTGGCTGGTGGTCGTGGTCGCGGTCCAGCCGGGGACCGGCCGCACCGAGACCGAGGCGATCGGATGGTCCACCGGGATGTCGACCTCCAGGCTGGTGGTCGAGGCGTTCGCCTCCTCGTTCGGCACCCGGAAGGAGACCTTGGTGTAGCCGCCCTGCGGCTCGGTGTCGGGGTTCACGGTGACGTGCGCCTCGGCGACCGAGGCCGCCGCGACCAGCGACACGGCGGCGGCGGCGAGCAGGACAGCGGTCCGGCGCGTGCCGGAGGTGAGCTTCGTGGACATGCCTATCCATGGGATGGGGGCCACGCGTGGTGAAGGCGTGGCGGGTCGATGACGGTCGAAGGCCGCATCGGGCATCTGACATGCACGCGTCGGGGGCGTCGCGAGGACTCCCGGGCGGTGTCAGACGAATGCGGCGGCCGTCATCGGCGGTCCGCGCCGTGCAACGTCGAAGCGCAGGAGTCGGCCGGGCCCGACCCGCGCCGGGGTGCCGGTGACGAGCGTGGCGGCGCGGCGCGGCGGCGTCCAGGCCCCGAGCGCGGCGACCAGCAGCACCAGCGGCGCGATGAGCGCCAGCCCGAGCGTGCGCGCCAGCGACCACACCGCCGCCTCGCCGCTGCGCAGCCACCAGGCGGCGACCAGCGCGGCGCCGACGTGCGCGGCCAGCATGCCGCCGGTCATCGAGTGCTGCGGGGCGGCGGCCATGGTCGGCACGGCGACGTTGTGCATCGCCTGGGTGACGCCGGCCGGCTCGGTGTGGCCGCACCAGAACTCGCCGCGCGGCGGCATCGCCATGGCCATCGGCATGCTCATGTGATCGGAACCCGCCTGCGCGGCGGCGAACAGCTGGTGCAGCCCGAGCTGCACGGCCGCCATCAGCACCACGATGGTCGGCAGCCCGCGCTCACGATGCGTGAGCGGCGCCGCGACCAGGAACACCGCGCCGCCGCCGACGAGCAGAGCCCACAGGGGAATCGCGCCGACGGAGAACGCGTCGTGCCCGACCGCGCCGACCAGGACACAGAGCGCGGCGAAGACCGCGGCGCGCGCTGCGCGCAGGGTCGGCGGCTGGGGCTCGGCGGTCGGCATGGCATCAGACATGGTGCCAGGCGTGATCGGGCGGGACGGCGGCGGGGTCGGTGTGGGGTGGTTCGCGCAGATGGGGTGGGCGAGCGCTAACCCGCCAGCATCCGGTCCAGCCGCCCCATGGCCCGCCGCGTGGCCAGCGCGATCCCCGGCGCCGAGGCGCGCACGGCCACGACCGTCGGCACCGCCGCGTCGATCGCCATCGTCCACACCAGGCGGGTGCCGGCCGGGGTCGTGAGCACCGACCACTGCTCGGCCATGGCGCGGATGCCGGGGACGGTGGTGCGCTCGATGCGGTACGCGTACCGGTGCGGGGTGTCCCAGGCGAGGACCTCCTCGTGGAACGCCACGCCGCCGACCAGTTTCACCCGGCGCTTCGTGCCCACGCCGAAGGGCGCCGCGCCGCCGTACTCCGCTGCCGCGACCGCGCCGTACCAGCGGGGCAGGGCCGCCACGTCGTGCGCTATGGCGTCGAAGACTGCTTGGGGTGTCGCGCGCAGGGTGTTGGCGAAGGACATGCGCAGCGGGGCGGTGTTCAGGAAATCGAGGTCTACCGGTCGGGTCGCGTACATGCGTTCAGCTTATGCGGCTGACCAGCAGGGCCCTGTCGTCCCCCGCGTACGCCTCGCCGGGCAGCCGCATGAGCTGCCGGCACACCGTCTCCGGCGTCTCCGCGCAGACCAGTTGGGCCGCCATCCGCAGCCGCTCCATGCCGTCCTCGATGTCGTCGCCGGGCTTCTCGACCAGGCCGTCGGTGTACAGCACCAGCATGTCCGCCGGGATCAGGGCGAGCTCGGCGACCGGCCGGAACTCGGTCTCGCGCACGCCCAGCGGCAGCCCTTGGCCCTGGTCCAGCCAGTGCGCGGCGTAGGAGCCCCGGCGTTCGGCCAGCAGCAGCGGCGGCGGGTGGCCGGCGCGGCTGTAGCGCAGGCGTCCGGTGGCGCGGTCCAGGACCAGCACGCAGGCGGTCGCGGTGGTGTCGTTGGGGAGGTAGGCGGTGACGAAACGGTCCAGGCGGCGCAGGATCTCCGCCGGGTCGTCGGTGTCCAGGGCGTAGGCGCGCAGGGCGTTGCGGAGCTGGGCCATCACCACCGCCTCGCCGAAGCCGTGCCCGGCCACGTCGCCGATCACCCAGGTGACGGTGCCCGGGACCGGCTCGAAGACGTCGTACCAGTCGCCGCCGACGTTGTGGTGGCGCGCCGCCGGGATGTACTCCGCGGCGGTGACCAGGCCCTTGACCTCCAGGACCGACGGGAGCAGGGAGCGCTGGAGCCGTTCGACGATCCGCGCGTCGTCGTCCTTCGGGGCGCGGGGACGCCCGGGGCCGGAGGCCTCCGACCTCGATACCTGCCCGTGCACGTCACCTCCAACGCGGGGATAGGGCCCTGCCCGGTGCGAAGGCCCAGTTCATTGTGTGCGTAGACCTTCATAGTGCGCAGATTTTTACGGGCGGCGCCTCTCGCCGCACTCAGAGTATTCCCTTAGTGACGCACAACGTAGTAGGAGCCGCGGTTTTCCTGCCGAAAAGCAACCCGATTCTTACCGCGCTCACAGCCGTGGGAAGCTGGGGGCGATGAAGTACCGCTTCCTGTTGCGCCCCTCCTGGCTCGCGGCGATCACGGCCCTGATCGTGCTCACCGTGGCCTTCGTCGGCCTGGGGATGTGGCAGTGGTCGCGCGCGCACCGCACGCACAAGCTGAGCCCGCAGGCGGCGGCCGCGTATGTGACGCCCGCGCCGCTGGCGCAGCTGCTCACGGACGGGTCCCCGGCGACCGGGGACTCCATCGGCCACGCCGTCACCGCCACCGGGGTCTTCGACGGCGGCCACCAGCTGCTGGTGCCCGACCGCCGCTTCCCGGACGGCCGCATCGGCTACATCGTGATCGCCCCGCTGAAGCTGGCCGACGGCACGGTGGTGGTGGTCAGCCGGGGTTGGACCGCGCAGCCGGTCACGCCGCCGCCGGCCCCGGCCGGCCGGGTCACCGTCACCGGCTGGCTGTCCGCCGAGGAGCCGGCCGACGGCGCCCCGCCGGACGCCTCCGACGCCGCGGCCAAGGACCCGGCGCACCTGATCGCCTCGGTGGACGTGGCCACGCTGGTGAACACCTGGCCGTACAGCAACCTGGACCAGGCCTACATCAACCAGACCGGGGTCGCCCCGGCCGCCGACCCGGGGGCGGGGCAGCTCACCGCGATCCCGGCGCCGGCCCCGCCGAACAGCTCGTCGTGGTACATCCTCAACGTCGGCTACACGTTGCAGTGGTGGTTGTTCGGCGTTGTGGGCCTGTGGTGGTTCGTGACCTACGTTCGCCGTCTGGCGAATCCGGTCGAGGAAGAAGAGGACGAGGAATCCGAAGAGGCCGAGGAGCTCAGTCCGCCTGAGCAGGCGCCGGCGACGACTCCGTAACGTCTCCGCCCTGCGCACCGACGGTGACGGCGGTCTTGGTCCGGGTTGCCTTCGAAGCGGCCTTGGCCTTCTTCTTCGCCGCCCGCTCCTGAGACTCGGCCAGCAGCCGCTGTGTGTCGCGCACCACGATCCGCTCGTAGTAGAACGCCAGGAACGGCACCACGCCGACCAGCAGGATCAGGATGGTGCGGATCGGCTTGTACCGGGCCCGCAGGCACAGGTCGAGCGCCACGATCAGGTACAGCATGTAGCCGTAGCCGTGGATCATCGCGACCGGCTTCTCCAGCGTCTTGTTGTGCGCCCACAGCTGCAGCGGGATGACCACGAAGGTGAGCAGCAGCAGCATGGTGCCGGTGAACAGTGCCATCACGCGGTAACGCTTGATGGCACCGGAGGTCAGCGTAGTCATTCGGAGGACCTGTCCTGGTTTCGGTGGTCGGTTCCCCGCGAGCCTACTCGCCGTTCCTCGGCGCTCCCGAAGGCGGTCGCCATCGCGGCCGCCAGCGCCGCGGCCCCGGCGGCGGCCACCAGGAGCGGCCGGTAGGCGTCATCGGCCGCGGGCAGCGCGACCAGCGCCGTCGCGCCGCCGATGACCGCGACCAGGGTGATCAGGAACGCCGGGGAGGCGATCCGCTTCAGCACCCGCGGCGGGACGGTGAGCGCGTCGGTCAGCACCAGGTAGCCGGCCAGCAGCAGCGCGTCGACCCCGGCGGCCCAGGCCTGCGGCTTCCCGCTGGCGACCAGCGCCACGAAGACGCCGACCAGCAGGGTGTTGCGATGGGCCAGCGCCATGTGGTGCATCCGCATCGAGGCCAGCACCGGGCGGCCGGTGTAGGGCTGGGCGAGCGCGGCGAACATCACAGCGGCGAAGAGCAGCTCGACCAGCTGGCCGGCGTGCGGCGGCCAGGACCACATCGGCAGCCGGGCGCCCATCACCGCCATCAGCACGCCGTAGCCGGCCCAGAATCCCCGGCTGGCCAGCAGCCCGCCGCCGCCGTCGGGGGAAGCGGACGTCGGGCCCGCGTTCTGTCCGCTCATCGCGACCTCCCGGCCAGCGGCGCCTGCCGCAGCGGGGCCAGCGCCAGATCCAGCGGGCCCAGGCCGTCCCAGGACACCACCGGGACGCCCAGCTCGCCGAGCACGAACCGCACCGCCTGCCGGTCCAGCCGCCACAGCCGCAGCGCCAGCGCGTCCAGGTGGTCCGGCTTGGCACTGGCGCCGCCGCCTCCTACCGCCGGTTCGTGCGCCAGCACGTCGATGACCACCAGCGGGTGGCCGCGGTCGGTGAGCTCGCTGATCGCCTCGACCACGCCGGGGTCCAGCAGGGGACTGAAGATGTAGACCAGGGCGCCGCGCGGCAGCACCCGGGTGGGGAGCCGGCTCAGGCCGCCGGTCTCGTAGGTGAAGTCCTTGCGCAGGTCCATGACGGTCTGCGCGATCCGGTACAGGTGCGCGCTGCCGGAGCCCGGTGTCAGCCACTGCACCCGGCCGGACAGGGTGACCAGGCCGATCCGGTCGTGCGCGGACAGGTAGGCCTGGGCCAGGCCGGCGGCGCCGCGCACCGCGGTGTCCAGGGTCGAGCGCGGGCGCGGGTCGTCCGGGGCCGGGGGCTGCGGCAGGTCGGACAGCGCGTCCACGACCACCACCGCCTCCGCGGCGCGCTCCGCCTCGAAGGTGTTGACCTGCAGCTCGCGGCGCCGGGTGGTGGCCGACCAGTTGATCCGGCGCTGGCGGTCGCCGAACACGTACGGCCGCACCTGGATGAACTCCACGCCCTCGCCCGGGGTGCGCGCCGAGTGCTCGCCGAAGCGGTCCGGGAAGCGCACCGGGGCCAGCGTGGTGTCGTCCGGGGCCGGCACCGGGAAGGCCTCGACCTCGCCGAGGTCGGCGTGCAGCGAGGTGAGGCGCAGGCCCGCGGTGTCGTGGACGTCGATCGCGACCGCGCCGAGCGACCACCGGCCCCAGCGCGGGATCAGCAGCTTCACGGTGATCACCCCGCGGGTCAGCTCCAGCGACTCCAGGCGCACCCCCGAGGGCGCCGGGGCGCCGCCGAAGTCGTGGTCGTCGCGGGAGCGCGGGGGCAGGTACTCCTGGCGGGTCCAGCCCGCGGCGCCGTCGGCGGCCAGGCGGATGGTCGCGGTCAGGACGTCGCCCTCGAACAAGCGGCGCTCGGGGACGTCGACCTCGGCGCGGACCCGCTTGGGGTGCGAGCCGCCGTGCGCGGTGAGCATCAGCAGCGGTACCGCCGCCAGCGGTACGCACCACCACGCGCCGAACGCCACCGCCGGGACCAGGGCGCAGATCGCCGCGGTCAGGAGTCTGACGGCGCGCTGGGAGGGGCGCCAAACGGTCGGGGCGGGGGGCGCCGCGGTTTGGGGACGGGATGTCGGGTTCGGCCTCGGCGCGGACGGGGCCGCCGGCCGGCTCGCGCTGAAGGCCTGAGCTCCGCCGCCTGGCGAGCTGGCCGGCGAACCGCCCGGACCAGGCGTCGGCCCGGCTGGCTGCCCCGCGCCGGAGCCCTGAGCTCCGCCGCCTGGCGCGCTGCCCGGTGAGCCGCCCGGACCAGGCGTCGGCGCGCTGATCATCGGGTGGCGCCGGCCGGCTTCTGTGCCGGCGGCTGCGCCTGGTTCGGCCCGGCAGCCCCGGCGCCGGCCGCGTCCTGCTGGCGCGGCAGCGTCCGCGGCGTAGGCGTCGCGGCCAGCAGCGAGGCCACCACCTCGTCTGCCGACACCCGCCGCACCCACAGCTCCGGCCGCAGGCTGATCCGGTGCGCCAGTGCCGGGACGGCGACCGCCTTGACGTCCTCGGGGATCACGTAGTCGCGCCCGGACAGCACCGCCCGGGCCCGGGCCAGCTGGACCAGCGCCAGGCCGCCGCGCGGGCTGGCCCCGACCTGCACCTGGGTGGCCGCGCGGGTGGCGTTCACCAGCGCCACCACGTAGTCCACGACGTCGGCGGCTACCTCCACCGTCTCCAGCGCGGCGCGCATCGCCAGCAGCTCGTCGGCGTCCACGATCCGCGCCAGCTCCACCCGCTCGGCCTTGCGGTCCAGCCGGCGCAGCAGCATCGCGGCCTCGTCGGCCGGCAGCAGGTAACCCATCCGGACCCGCAGCAGGAACCGGTCGAGCTGGGCCTCCGGCAGCGCGTAGGTGCCCTCGTACTCGATCGGGTTGTCGGTGGCCAGCACCACGAAGGCCGGGTCCAGCAGGTGCGACTTGCCGTCCACCGAGACCTGGCCCTCGGCCATCGCCTCCAGCAGCGCGGCCTGGGTCTTCGGGGGCGTGCGGTTGATCTCGTCGGCCAGCAGCAGCTGGGTGAACACCGGGCCGGGCCGGAACACCATGTCGCCGCCGCGCTGGTCGTAGAACGGCGCGCCGGTGACGTCGGAGGGCAGCAGGTCCGGGGTGAACTGGATGCGGGTGAAGTCCAGCCCCAGGGCCGTGGCGAAGGACCGGGCCATCAGGGTCTTGCCGAGCCCGGGCAGGTCCTCGATCAGCACGTGGCCGCCGGCCAGCACGCCGAGCAGGACCAGCTCCAGGGCCGCGCGCTTGCCGACGACGGCCTTCTCCACCTCGTCCAGCACGGCGAGCGCCTTGCGGCAGGTCTGCTCGGGGGTCAGCTGGTCCGACATCGGTTCTCCTCTGGTCTGTTCACATCCGCTCCAGCCGTTCGATCAGCTCGGCGACCGCCCGGATCGGGACTTCGGGCGGCCGTGCGCCGGGCCGGTCGGTGCCGGTGCCCCTGCCACTGCTGGTTCCGCTGCCACTGCTGGTTCCGTTGCCACTGCTGGTTCCGGTGCCGCTGCCGGCCCGGGCGTCGCCGCCGGTGCCGGCGGTGCGCACCGTCGACGGGTCCACCAGCGGCCACAGGTCGGCCCCGATCACCCGCGCCGCGGCCTGCGGATCCCGGTACAGGTTCACGCCGTGCCGCTCGGCCAGCCGCGCCGCGGCCAGCCGGGTCAGCTCCCGGCGCAGCCCGCGCTCGTAGCCGCCGCGCTCGCGCGTGTTGCGCAGCATGGAGGCGTACCAGGCCACGCCGATGTAGTGCCGTTCCAGCACGCGCTCGCGCACGTCGCTGTCCATCCCGAGGGTCCGGCCGGACACCGTGTACCAGGCGGCGAGCGCGACGGCCGCCACACAGACGCCCAGCGCCAGCCCCAGCCACCGGGTGCCCAGGACCAGCCAGGACGACAGCCCCACGACGGCGGTCATCGCGGCCAGCGCGCCGCCGATCGCGAACCACGTGCGGCGCTCGGCGACGGACAGCTTGGGCTGGTCGTCGTCCTGCTGGTCCCGGCGCCGGTTCACCAGCGCGCGGCGATGGCGTTCCTGGGCGCGCTCCATGGCCGCCTGGTGGTTCTCCATGCGGTTCAGGCCGCCCATCAGCGGCTCCCGCCGGTCGGGGCTGCGGCCGCGGCCGTGGCCTGGGCCTGGGCCTGCTGTGCGGCCTCGGCGGCCAGCGCTGCCGCACGGCCCTGCACATGCACGGATATGACCCGCAGCGCCTCGCGCGCGGCGTCGCGCTTCTCCTCGGCGATCCGGTGCCGCGAGAAGCGCGCCTCGCGGAACAGCTCGGTGAGCTTGCGCGCCGGCTCGTCGGGGATCAGGTTCGCCGCGGTGACCCGGCGCAGGAACTCCTCCGGGGTGTCCGTGGCCCGCCGTCCGCCGCCGCCCGCGCTGACCGCCAGCTCCATCGCCGAGTAGCAGGCGATGACGGCCTCGCGCGCGTCGCCCTCGTACTCCAGCGCTTCAGTTCCGGCCGCGACGGCCTCGGCGAGCTGTTCGAGCTCCGGGCCCAGCGGGTCGAAGTCGGCGAGTTCCAGCGGCAGCCGGCTGAACCAGCGGCGCGACAGCAGCCGGACCAGGACGTAGACGAGCAGCGCGAACGCCGCGGCGACGACGAGGAACAGCAGGGTCAGACCGACCGCGCGGGCGAAGCCGTCCTTGCCCGAACCGGTGTGCACGCCGCTCCGGCTCGGCATCGACGGGAATCGGGGCGAGGCCGTCACCGGGGGATCCGGTTGCTGGACCGGCGGCGGCTCGGGCTTGCGGCCCAGGAACAGCAGCCCGATCGGGGTCAGCACGGCGGCCGCGGTGAGCAGCACGGCGGTCGCCGTGCCGGCGCGGTGCAGCATGCCGTAGCCGTCGTCGCGGTGCTTGGCGAAGTTCGTGGCGACCACCCCCAGCAGGGCCAGCGCGGCCAGCGCCGCCACCACCCGGCCGTCGCCCCACACGCCGGTGCCCACGCCGCCGTCCAGCCCGCCGTCGCTCCGGGCCGCCACCGCCATCGCGGCGATGGCGAGGATGACGACCGCGAGCGGCAGCCGGCGCCGGGGATCGCCGGTCATGCGGTTCCGGCGCTCTGCTCGGCGGCGCGCTTGGCGCGGATCTTCGCGGCCTGCCGGGCCAGCGCGTGCTCCAGGCCGCGGTCCAGGTGCCCGCCGACCTGCCGGACCTGCTCGATCTCGGCGCCGGCGGCCTCGCGCACCTCCGAGGGGATGGTCCGCAGGTTGGCCGGCAGGGCCCTGACGGCCGCCCACAGCGAGATGTCGTCCATGTCCTTGGCCAGCTCGGTGTGCTTCTGCATCAGGACGACGAGATGGCGCCGGCGCAGGTGGGCCAGGCTGTCGGCGGTCTTCAGCGCGATCGCCCAGATCAGCAGGTTGAGCACCGGGACGGCGACGATCCAGGTGGCGTAGTGGATGTTGTCGCTGGTCAGCCAGGACGGCCGGTGGTGCATCCGGTCCGCCGAGTGCTTGACCCGCTGCTCCATCCAGGCCGGGAAGCCCAACACGGTCGCGGTGCCCAGCGAGGTCAGCGCGAACGGGATGCCTATGTAGGCGCCCCAGCGCGGCCAGGTGGTGGTGGCCTGCAAGCGGTGGCGCAGCCGCATGAACGGGCACGGGAACAGGACCGAGGCCAGGTTGCCGGCGGCGATCGGGGCCAGCGGCAGCTCGGCGATGATCGGCCAGTTGTGCTTGACCCAGTGGTGGTCCTTGGTCAGCAGGATCACCAGGCCGGCCACGCCGAAGGCGAATCCGGCCTCGAAGATGTAGAGCACCTGGTTGCGCACCCGCAGCATCCGCGCGGGGTCGCCGCCGGCGGACAGGACCTTGATCGCCCACTCCGGCTCGGCGGCCAGCTGGTTGGTCAGCGAGGCGTCGGCGACCGCGGTGAGCACGGTGGTGACGATCAGGGTCAGCGGATCGCGGATCCGGCCGCTGAAGGGGTCCCAGTACAGGAAGGCGCCGGTGGCCAGTCCCAGGCCCATGGAGGCGAACATCCCGAACAGCCAGTCCGGCCACACCCGCAGCACCCGTATGAGCTCCCGGGGGAGGGTCACCTTGGGAGCCGGCAGCGGTGCGGATCCGGACAGGGCCGTCGTGACGGCCTCGGTCATGGTGTGGCTCCCCCCTGTCGCGCCCCGTGGAGGCTACTTCGTGGCTCGCCAACGGAGGATAACCCGTTTGGCGGAGCTACGGCGGGTGATGGTCGTCGGGCGGTCGGTAACCCGTCTGGCAGATCACGACAAAGCGGTTCAGCCCGGTCCCGGCCAAGCTGAACGGGACAGCTCCGGCTTTTCGGTGCGCGAGTGGCTGCAGGAGGATGCATGGTCACGGTCCGCGATGTGATGACCGAGGCACCCAAGTCGGTGCTGGAATCGGACAACCTGGTGCACGTGGCCCGGGTGCTGCGTGACGAGGACGTCGGCTGCGTGCCGGTGGTCGACGACACCGGCCGCCTGCTGGGCATGCTCACCGACCGCGACCTGGTGGTCGAGGCGATGGCCTCGAACGACGACCCGACGATCCGGCAGGCCGGGGAGCTGATGCGCGGCGGGATCCACACCGTCGACGCCGACGCGCCGGTGACCAACGTCGTGGAGACGATGGGGCGCAACCGGGTCCGGCGGCTGCCGGTGGTCGCGGCCGGCAAGCTCGTCGGGGTGATCGGCATCGCGGATTTGGCCAAGAATTTGCCGACCGCGGCGGTCGGCGAGCTGATGGCGCTGATCTCGAAGTCGGGCCACAAGGACAAGCTGCCGTAAAATGGTCAGGTAGTTGACCAGGCCTGATGATGCTGGGTCTGGTGATGCTGGGCCTGGCGATTCCGGGCCTGGCGATTGCCGGACCTGACTACTCCGGGCCGGAGGCGGTCTCCCGCGTCCGGCCCGGCAGCCCGGCATCGTCGTTCAGGCGCGGGTCACTTGTTCAGGCCCACCGAGGCCAGCCACGCCTTGGCCACGTCCGAGGAGTCCTTCTTCTCGGTCACGACCTGCTCCAGCAGCGAGGTCAGCGTCGGGGTGTCCAGCTTGGCCGAGACCGCGTTCAGCGCGTCCACGCCGGCCTGCGACAGCTTGCTCTTGTCGACCAGCGGGATCACGTTCTGCACGCCGAACAGGCCCTTGTCGTCGTTCAGCACGACGAAGCCGTTGGTCTTGATGGCCGGCGTGGTGCTGTAGAGGTCGACGACGTCCGCGTCCCCGTGCTGCAGCGCGGAGACCGTCTGCGGACCGGAGTTGTCCAGCGCCTTGAAGTCCTTGAAGGTCAGCCCGTAGAGGCTCTGCAGGCCCACGACGCCCTGCTGCCGCGTCTTGAACTCCGCCGCCGAGCCCAGGACCAGGTCCTTGGCGTAGGGGGCGAGGTCGGAGACGTTCTTCAGGTTGTCCTTCGCCGCCAGCGCCTGGGTCACCACCAGCGAGTCGTTGTCCTGGGCCGCGGCCGGCTGCAGGATTTCCAGGTTGCTCGGCAGCTTCGCGCTCACGGCCTGGTCCACGCCGCTCTGCGAGGTCTCGGTCGCGGTCTTGTCCAGGTACGCGAGCAGCGCGCCGTTGTACTCCGGGACCACCGTGATCGAGTCCGACTTCAACTGCTGGAACAGGATGTCTCGCTGTCCCACGTTGGGTTTGCGCTCAACGGAGATGCCCTTGGCCTCCAGCGCCTGCGCGTAGATCTCCATGAGCAGCACGTTCTCCGGGAACGCCGCCGAGGCCACGACGACCTTGGAACCGCTCTTGGAGCTCGACGAGCAGGCGCTCAGCGCGCCGGTGGCGGCCAGGGCCACCGCCAGAGCAGTACCGAGGAGCCGTGTCCTGGAACCTGTAGTGCGCATTTGCATGTTTAAATCCCCTCCAGACCTATAGACCAGTCGAACCTAGCAACCCTTGCCGACAACGGCAGGCTTCCCACAAACCCGTTTCGAGACCTTTTCGAGACCGTTTGTGGCTGCGACCGGCCCGGTCCGGATCAAGATGCTGTGGCGGCGGCGACACGTGGACGCCGGCGCCGACCGAAATCACGGCAGCGCCGGCTGCCCTCCCGGCTCGGTAGGCAACCCCGCGGCGGCCCAGGCCCGGAACCCGCCGACCAGGTCGGTGGCGTTCGCCAGGCCGAGCAGTTGCAGGTCGCGGGCGGCCAGGCTGGAGGCGTAGCCCTCGTTGCAGAACACGACGACCTGCGCGTCAGCGGTCACGCCGGGCAGGCGCCACTCGCTGTCCGGCGACAGCCGCCACTCCAGGTGGATGCGCTCGACCGGCAGCGCCCCGGGTATCTCGCCCTCGGCCGCGCGGTTGGCGTGCGGCCGGATGTCGATCAGCAGAGCGCCCTGGTGACGCAGCGCGTCAGCCTCCTGGGGACTCACCCGCCGCAGTCCTGAACGGGCCTTCTCCAGGAACGTGTCCACGGAACTCAAACCAGGTCCTCCAGGCTCTCGTACTCCCGGGTGGGGAGCAGCGGGGGCGAATAGGCGTGCACGGTCGCGGCGGGCCCGATACCCGTTTGCCGGACGATATGCGCGCGGTCGCCGCCGAATCCGAGACCGTCACCGACCTGTAGCCTGCGCACCCCGATCGGGCCTCCGGGATACCGGTGCTCCTCCTGCACCTCGCCGGTCAGGACGGCGAAGGAACCGGCGGCGCCGCCGTGGTCGTGGGGCTTGGTGCCCTGGCCGGGCAGCCAGCTCAGCAGCCAGACCTCGACGCCCCGCGTCAGTGCGAGCCGCAGCCACCATCGCTGCGGCTCGGTGTACTGGACCAGGGGGCGCAGCCGGTCGGCGTACTCGCCGGCGAGCGCGGCGGTCAGGTCCCGAAGCTGCGTGGGCGTCCACAGCGGGCGGTCGGGGATGACGAGCTCGTGCAGGAAAGGGTCGGCGACGTCGAGCTCAGGCGTCTGCAAGGCCGAGGACATGGCAACTCCGTGGTCCGGGATGTGGGTCGAGGTCGGGGACGGCCTCGGTACACATGCAGGACGCCACGCGCAGCAGGTCGACCGGGCGGTCGGACCAGGCGAGCAGCGGAGCGGACATGCGGTGATGGTGGCACGCACGGGCAAGGGCTCGGCGGAAGCGTTCGGGATGTGGACGCGGGTGTCTCATCCGGTGTCGGGGTGCGGACGGGGCTTGTCCGGGATGTGGACGCGCTCAGAAGTCACGCCCACGCTCGACACCGAGGCCCGCTCGATCAGCGCAGCCCGGCCCCCTTCAACCAGGCGTCCGCCACCACGTCGATGTCCTTCTTCTGGTTCATGATCTTCACCATCATCGCCGCCAGCGCCGCCGTGTCCAGCTTCGCCGACACCGCGTTCAGCGTCGCGGTCGCGACCGGCGTCATGCTCGCGCGGTAGGCCAGCGGCGTCACGTTCTGCGCGGTGAAGACCTGCTTCGGGTCGGTCAGGACCTTGAAGTTGTGCGAGGTGATGCTCGGGTCGGTGGTGAACAGGGTCGCCACCTGCACCGTGTCGCCGGCCAGGGCCTTGACCGTGATCGGGCCGGCGGTGTCCAGGGAGGTGAAGTTCCTGAAGGTCAGCCCGTACTTGTCCTTCAGGCCCGGCAGGCCCTGGTAGCGCTCCTTGAACTCCGGCGGCCCGCCGATGGTCAGCGAGGGCGCGTACGGGGCCAGGTCCGCGATCGAGGACAGATGATCCTGGGCGGCCGTGGCTGCCGCCACGACCAGGGCGTTCTTGTCCTCGGCGGGGGAGGAGTTCAGGATCTCCAGCTGCGGCGGCAGTTTCGCGCCGAGGTCGGCGTTGATCTCCTCGGTGGTCGCGGCGCGGGTCTTCGAGTCCAGATACGCCAGCAACGCCCCGTTGTACTCCGGCAGCACCGTCAGCGAACCCTGGCGGACCTGCTGGTACAGCACCTCGCGGCTGCCGACGTTGAAGCGCGCGCCGACCTTTACGCCTTTGGCCTTCAGCGCCGAGTAGTAGATGTCGGCCAGCAGGACGTTCTCTGGGAAGTCGGCCGAGCCGACCGTCACCTGGCCCTTCTTCGGGCCCGGGACCAGGGGGTTGCCGTTGGTGCAGGCCGTGGCGGCCAGGGCGGCGGCCGCCACGGCGGTGACGGACAGCAGGATGCGGGGGGACTTGCTCATTGGGGCGTCCTTCGTGCGGTGCTGGAAAGCCGGCCCCCCTGCTCCTCGCTAGACAGTCTGTTTCTTCTGCCTCAATCCCGGCGAGACCAGCAGTCTGCGCAGCAGCGCGAAGAACAGCAGGTTCAGGATCGCCGCGATCACGATCAGGATCGCACCCCCGGCCACCATTCCGTAGTCGGTGGTCGCCAGGCCGTCGATGACGAAGCGGCCCAGTCCACCGAACGAGGAGTACGCCGCGATCGCCGTGTTCGCGATCGCGTTCACCGCCGCGAACTGGAAACCGGTCAGGATCAGCGGCAGCGCCGCCGGGACCTCGGCCCGCCACAGCACCTGCCACGATCTCAGGCCCATGCCCTTCGCGGCGTCGGTGAGCTGCGGGTCCACGTTGCGGATGCCCTCGTAGGTGTTCAGCAGGATCGGCGGGACGGTCAGCGCCACCAGCGGGATCATCACGGCCCGGAACTTCACGCCCATGACCACCACCAGCAGCACCACCAAGCCCAGCGTCGGCAGCGCCCGCGCCAGGTTGGCCAGCGAGCTCACGGCCAGGCCGCCGCGCTTGGCGTGCCCGGTCAGCAGGCCCAGCGGGAAGGCGATCACGGCCGCGATGAGGACCGCCTCGGCCGAGTACTCGAAGTGCTGCAGGAGCCGGGTCGGGATGCCGTCGGACCCGCTCCAGTTCGCGCTCGTGGTCAGCCAGCCCCAGGCTTGGCTCAGGACGTTCACGCCGGCCTCCGCTTGTTCCACGGCGTGAGCAGCCGCTGGATGATCACCAACAGCAGGTCGCAGGCCAGGGCCAGGGCGACGATCACGACGATGCCGGTCACCGCCAGGTCCGAACGGCTCAGCTGGGCCGCCGCCGTGAACAGGGCGCCGAAGGCCCCCACGCCGATGACCGTGCCGACGCTGACCATGCTGATGTTGCCGACCGTCGCCACCCGCAGCCCGGCCATGATCGGCGGCACCGCCAGCGGCAGGTCCACGGCGAACACCCGGCGCGCGCCGGTGTAGCCCATGGCCACGGCCGCCAGGCGGACGTCCTCGGGGATTCCCCTTATGCCCTCGACGATGTTCGGGACCAGGGCGGCCAGGCTGTAGAACGACAGCGGGATGATGACCGTGGTCTGCGTCAGTCCGGTGGAGGGCACCAGCAGCACGAACAGCGCGATGGACGGCAGCGAGTAGATGACGGTCACCAGCCCGACCACGGCCGGGTAGATCTTCGGGAAGCGCACGCACAGCAGCGATATCGGCAGCGCGGCTATGAACCCGAACAGCACCGACAGCAGCGCCATCGTCAGCTGCTGCTGGATCAGTGAACCGTATGTGCCCAGATAGTCGGGGATGTGGGGGAGCAAGCCCGCGGGCCTTATCAGTCGGTCTGGCCCCATCAGTCCATCTCCGGGGTGTCGTCGGAGCCGGTGCCGGTGGTGTCGTCGAATCCGCTCTTTTGGCCGTCGCTGAAGGATCCGATTTCCGGTGCGCTCCCGCTCTGCGCGGCCCGGATCGCCGGAACCAGTTCCTCCACCGAGGCCACGCCTATCACCCGGCCGTCGACGCCCACGCCGACCGCCCGGCTGGAGGGGGACAGGATCGCCGAGTCCAGCGCCGCGCGCAGCGAGTCGGTCTCGGCGTCGAAGGTGTGCCCGTAGGAGGTCAGGTCGCCGACCGGCACCCGGCTCAGGTCGCCGTCGGCCGGCACCTGGTCGGCCGGCAGCCAGCCCAGCGGCTTGTGCCCGCCGTCCACGACCAGCAGCCACGGCTGCGTCCCCCGGCGCGCCAGCACCTCGGCCGGCGGCGCGTCCACCGCGACCACGGGCTCGGGGCGCAGCGGGACGCCGGAGGAGGAGTAGAAGGACAGCCGGCGCACGCCGCGGTCCAGGCCCAGGAAGCTCTCGACGAACGCGTTCTTCGGGTGGGCCAGCAGTTCGGCCGGGGTGTCGAACTGCTCCAGCACGCCGCCGGTGTTCAGCACCGCGACCTTGTCGCCGAGCTGGATCGCCTCGTCGATGTCGTGCGTGACGAACAGGATCGTTTTGCTCAGCTCGGATTGCAGGCGCAGCAGTTCGGTTTGCAGGTCCTTGCGCACCACGGGGTCCACGGCGCTGAAGGGCTCGTCCATGAGCAGCACCGGTGGATCGGCGGCCAGCGCCCGGGCGACGCCGACGCGCTGCTGTTGGCCGCCGGAGAGCTGGAAGGGATAGCGCTTCGCGTGCGACTCATCCAGGCCGACGGTGGTCAGCAACTCCATGGCCCGCTCGCGCGCCCTCTGCTTGGACCAGCCCAGCAGCCGCGGCACGGTCATCACGTTGGCCAGCACCGTTCGGTGCGGGAACAAGCCGGCGTTCTGGATCACGTAGCCGATCCCGCGCCGCAGCTCCGGCGCGGACTTGGACCGCACGTCCACCCCGTCGATGAGGATCTCGCCGCTGGTCGGGTCGATCATCCGGTTGACCATCCGCAGCAGGGTCGTCTTGCCCGACCCCGACGGGCCCACCAGCACCGTGACGCGGCCGCTGTCCGCGGTCAGGTCCGTCGCGGCGACGGCCACCGTCCCATCCGGGTACGTCTTTCCGACCTGCACGAAGGAAATCACGCCGGAGAGCCTAGCCGGTGGCTCGGTCAAAGGTTGGTCAAGTCCAGGCAAGATGCCCGCTGCGGAGAGGGTGCGCGTCCTACATCAAATACTAGAACCTGTTGCAGTTTTACGCCCCGGCCCCTACCGTCCCCACCATGCGAACCCCGCTCTCGGCATCCCTGGGTCTGGAATTCCCCCTGTTCGCCTTCAGCCACTGCCGCGACGTCGTCGCGGCGGTCACCCGGGCCGGGGGCCTGGGCGTCCTGGGCGCCGTCTACTTCACCCCCGACGAGCTGGAGACCGAGCTGCGCTGGCTGGACGCGCACACCGACGGCAAGCCGTACGGCGTCGACGTCGTCATGCCGGCCTCGGTCTCCACATCAGTGCACGAAGTCTCCGCCAAGGACTCGGCGCGCACGAGTATGGAGGAGACGCTCAAGGCCTACATTCCCGCCAAGCATCGCGACTTCGTCGAGGGCATCCTCGACAAGTACGAAGTCCCCGAACTCCCCGCCGACGGCGACCACAGCCACCAGCTGCTGGGCTGGACCGACGCCACCGCGCGCCCGCAGGTCGAGGTCGCCCTCGACCACCCGATCGCGCTGCTGGCCAGCGCCCTGGGTCCGCTGCCGGCCGACATCGTGGAGCTGGCGCACCGCAACAACGTCCGCACAGCCGGCCTGGCCTCCAGCGCGCACCACGCGCGCAAGCAGGTGGAATCCGGCGTCGACATCATCGTCGCGCAGGGCACCGAGGCCGGCGGCCACACCGGCGAGATCTCCACCATGGTGCTGATCCCCGAGGTCGTCGACGCGGTCGGCGACACCCCGGTCCTGGCCGCCGGCGGCATCGGCGACGGCCGCCAGGTGGCCGCGGCGATGGCGCTCGGCGCGCAGGGCGCGTGGACCGGCTCGATCTGGCTGACGGTCGCCGAGGCCGACACTGACCCGCGGGTGGTCCCCAAGCTGCTGGCCGCGTCCTCCCGCGACACCGTCCGCTCCCGCGCCCTGACCGGCAAGCCGGCCCGGCAGCTGCGCACCGACTGGACGGATGCCTGGGAGGGCACTGATTCCCCCGGCGCGCTGCCGATGCCGCTGCAGTACATGCTGGTCTCCGAGGCGCACCGGCGGATCGCGCGGGCCGGGCGCACCGAGCTCATGGGCATGCCGGTGGGCCAGATCGTCGGGTCGATGACCCAGGTCCGGCCGGTCCGGGACGTGATCTACCAGCTCGTCGAGGAGTACGCGGCGGCCGTGGAGCGCCTGGGTCGCATCACCGAGGCCTGACACGCTCTTGTTCGCGACCGCGAACGGTCGTAAGGGGCACGAGCGGAAAATCATCCACATCCGCCGATAACCGTGCGGTCACCGCCTGTCACACCGTACTCTGCGAACTGGCACCGGTGACCCATACGGTCCCGGCGCCCCAACCGGTCACGCCGAGGGCAGACGCGACCGGGACACCGGGGTCTCTTTCCGCGCTCTAGAGGCCCCGGTGTCGGTCGTTCGGCGTGTTCTGACAACCTGACGCGCCCCCGCCCTCGTGTAGCACCTGCATGCAGGGAGAACGCGAGGGGTGGCCACATGAGAAGACCTGACGACGGCGAGTTCAGCGAACTGGTCGCCGCCCGTTCGCCCACGCTGCGGCGCACGGCGTACCTGATGTGCGGGGACTGGCACCAGGCCGAGGACCTGACGCAGATCGCCCTCATCAAGCTGCACGCCGTCTGGGGCCGGGTCCGCCGTCGCGAGGATCTGGACGCCTACCTTCGCAAGACCCTGCTGCGCGCCTGCATCGACGAGAAGCGCCGCGCGCGCTGGCGCCGGGAGCAATCGGCGTCGGACTGGCTGCCGGATCCGCCGGCCGCCGAGGGCCCGGTCGACGCGGCCGCCGCCGACCGCGACCTGCTCGTCGCGGCGCTGCGCACGCTGCCCGCCGGGCAGCGCGCGGTCCTGGTGCTGCGCTTCTGGGAGGACCAGAGCGTGGAGGAGACCGCCCGGCTGCTGGGGTGTTCGGTCGGCACCGTCAAGAGCCAGACGTCACGGGGACTGGCGGCGTTGCGCGCGGAATTCGCGAGCCCCGCGTACGCCACCGACCCCGACCTGCTCACGTGGAAGGAAGGATGAGCATGACTGAGGAGCTGGAGTGGGCTCGCGAACTGTTCGACCGGACCCGGGGTGCCGGGGAGCCCGCGTGGACCGCCGACGCGATGGCGCTCGCGCGCTCCGGGGACCGGCGCCGGCGGCTTCGGACGGCGGGGGCCGGCGGCGGACTGGCGGGTGTGGTGGCGGTGACCGCGGCCGTGGCCGTCGGTCTCGGCGCGGGGACCACTGATCTCGGGTCGCAGGCCGGGCCGGGCGGTGGGTGGGGGAACAGGCCGCTGGCGGAAATCTTCGAGCACACCAACTATCTGGGTCCCGTCGACAATTCCGGGCACGCCTATGTGCCGGAGCCAGCGGTGGCCGACTTGGCGGCGGTGATGGGGCGCTTGGACCCGTCGTTGTCGCACATCGTCGGGAAGGCGGACGACGTGCGCGTCGTCTCCGCCGGCGACGCGGAGGTCAAGCGGGCCACCACGATCGGCATGAGCTCGGTCTGGGTCACCGCCGCCCCGCGGCCGGCGGGCGAGCTGAGTTTCCAGTTCGCCTCCTCCGGCGGATCCGCCCGCAGCATGCCGACGGGCGAGCTCGGCACCGATCAGCTCACCGGACCGTGCGCCCTCGCCGTCGGTGGCGATCCGTCGCCGGCCGGGGCCGGGATCACGTCGTCGGCGTCGGTCAAGTGGTCGGCGTGCACCCAGTCTCACCTCGCGGACGGCTCGACGATCGGCACCGCCTCGGCGCGGATCGGTGAGGGGACCGCGATGGTCGCGGTGCGCCAGTTCTTCGATGGCGAAGTCTTCTCCGTCGTCGCGACGGACTTCTGGACGTCGGGGTGGCAGGGTTCGGTGCCGGATCCGACGACCGTGGTCCACCCGACACCCTGGAGCGAGCAGTCTCTCGCCGCGGCGCTGGCCGATCCGGCGGTCGGGCCCGGCTGGCATCCGATCCCGCCGCCGGACTCCGACGGGAGGCTCCTGCAGCCCGCCGACTTGGGAAAGGGGTGGGCTTTCGACACCTCAGGGGGCGTAGGCGGAAGCCCCCTGCAGTACCAGATCGCCAACGGCTGTGTTCCGACTCGGACTGTCTCCGTGGCCAAGGCCGGATCGCAGGCACGCTATTGGGGTCAGTTGCCCGACGGCATCTCGGGCACGGTGTATGAAGGCGAATTCCCTTTTCATGCCGGCACCGGTGCGCAGACGATGGCGCAGGTCCGGTCGGCGGCGCAGAGCGGGTGCAAGGGCAAGAACGGGCCGGTCGACTACAGCGGTGACAAGGTCGTCCCGTTGCCGGCGGGCATCGGCGACGAAGCCTTCGAAGCGGTCGTCCCCGGCCTGGGAATCGTCAGCGTCGAGGTCCGGATCGGCGACACGATCCTGCGCGCTGATGTCTCCAACGCCGCCTACGCCCAGGACGCGATCTGGCTGGAGAACAAACCGCTCGACATGAGTTCGGCGGCCGATCAACAGTGGCTCGCGAATCTCGCCCGCGCCATGGTCTCGCGCTACCACGCGGGCATGACAGGTCACTGACGGTTCCCGCCACGGCTCGTCGGCGGCGCGCAGCGGTCGTCAGCGAGCCGTCGGCGAGCCGTGACGGTCCAACGAGAACTCGTTCTAGTTCTGCCCCGCGAAACCCTTGCAGCCTCTCAGGGGCCGTGTTGTACTCCACTACTGACGATCCATCAGATGTCAGAAGGCGGGAGTCGCGCATGGCAGGGCTGGGTTTCTGGAGAATCGCGCAAGCCAACCCCGACTGGACCGCCGTCATCGAGGAAGCCGGCGGCGAGCACAAGGCCGGCGACGTCCTGGCGCGCGCCAACCAGACCGTGCACGCGCTGCGCGCCCTCGGCATGGCCGACGGCGACGGGCTCACGCTGCTGATGCCCAACGTGGTGGAGATGGTCGAGATCTACGCCGCCGCGTTGCAGGCGGCGTGGTACTACACCCCGATCAACTTCCACCTGGCCGGTCCCGAGGTCGCCTACATCGTCCACGACGCCGAGGCCAAGGCCTTCTTCTGCCACGCGCGCTTCGCCGAGATCGGCCTGGCCGCCGTCGCCGAGCTGGAGAAGGAGGGCCACGGGCTGCCGAAGGAGGCGCTGATCAGCGTCGGCGGCGACATCCCCGGCTTCACGCCGCTGGAGCAGTTCCGCGCCGGCCACAGCACCGACAACCCCGAGGGCCGCAGCTACGGCACCGCCATGCACTACACCTCCGGGACCACCGGCAAGCCCAAGGGCGTGCGGCGCCCGCTGTCCGGCCAGGACCCGGACGACATGGCCGAGTTGGGGACCGTCCTGCCCGGCTTCTTCGGCATCACCCCCGGCGGCGACGGCGTGCACCTGGTCACCTCGCCGAACTACCACACCGCGGTCACCCAGTTCGGCGGCAACGCGCTGCAGATGGGGCACACGCTGGCGCTGATGGACAAGTGGACGCCCGAGGGAACGCTGGAGATGATCCAGCGGACCCGGGCCACGCACACGCACATGGTCCCGACCCAGTTCCACCGCATGCTGCACCTGCCGGAGGAGGTGAAGCAGCGCTACGACGTGTCCTCCATGAAGGTCGCGATCCACGCCGCCGCGCCGTGCCCGCAGCACGTCAAGCGCGCGATGCTCGACTGGTGGGGCCCGGTGATCTACGAGTACTACGCCGCGACCGAGGGCGGCGGTACCATCTCCACCCCCGAGGACTGGATCGCGCACCCCGGCACGGTCGGCAAGGCCTGGCCGATCAGCGAGGTCAAGGCGTTGGACGACGACGGCAACGAGGTCGCCGCGGGCACCCCCGGCACCGTCTACATGAAGATGATGATCGGCGAGTTCGAGTACAAGGGCGACAAGGCCAAGACCGAGGCCAACCGCCGCGACGGCTTCTTCACCGTCGGCGACATCGGCTACTTCGACGAGGACGGCTTCCTCTACCTGTGCGACCGCAAGATCGACATGATCATCTCCGGCGGCGTCAACATCTACCCGGCCGAGATCGAGGGCGAGCTGCTGCGCCACCCGGCGGTCGGCGACGTCGCGGTGTTCGGCATCCCGGACGAGGACTGGGGCGAGCAGATCAAGGCCGTGGTCGAGCTCAACGAGGGGTACGAGCGCTCCGAGGAGCTCGCCGCTGAGATCATCGGCTCCCTGGACGGCCGGCTGGCCCGGCTGAAGTGGCCCAAGACCCTGGACTTCATCGACCAGCTGCCGCGCGAGCCCAACGGCAAGTTGTTCAAGCGGCGGCTGCGCGACCCGTACTGGGCCGGCCACCAGAGCGCGATCTGAGGCGCGGGGCCGACGATGACGACTCAGACCGCGCCCACACCGGCCGCGTCCGCTGACGGGCACGCCGTCCACGTCCTGGAGTTCCCCGGCGGCTACACCCGCTCCACCGGCCCGGTGATCGGCCGCTTCCTGACCGGCCTGCGCTCCGGGCGGATCTACGGCGTGAAGACCCCCGACGGCAAGGTCCTGATCCCGCCGACTGAGTACGACCCGGTCACCGCGGCCGCCCTCGGCGCCGCCGACGAGGACTGGGTCCAGGTCGGCCCGGCCGGGACCGTGACCAGCTGGACCTGGATCGACGCCCCGCGCCCGGACCATCCGCTGGACCGGCCCTTCGCCTGGGCGCTGGTGAAGCCCGACGGCGCGGACACCGCGATGCTGCACGCCGTGGACAGCGGCTCGAAGGAGGCGATGGCGACCGGGATGCGGGTGCACGCGACCTGGCGCGCCGAGCGCACCGGCTCGGTCAAGGACATCGCCTGCTTCGTGCCCGGGGAAGGTCCGGCCGAGGTGCCGGCACTGGCAGGGGAGGCAGAGCTCGAACCGGTCTCGGTGGTCACGCTGCCGCACCGGCTGGAGTACCGGCTGCGCCCCGGGGCGGTGTGGAACCACTTCATCGACGGCATGGCCGAGGGGCGGATCCGCGCGACGAGGTGCACGGCGTGCGGCAAGGTCTACGTCCCGCCGCGCGGCGCGTGCCCGGCGGACGGGCTGCCCGCGACGGAGTGGGTGGACCTGCCGGACACCGGGGTGCTGACCACGTTCGCGGTCAACAACGTGCCGGCGGCCGGCGCCCCGGAGGTGCCGTTCATCAGCGGGTACGTGCTGCTGGACGGCGCCGACATCGCGATGCTCGTCCTCATCTCCGACGTGCCGTGGCAGGACGTGCGGATCGGGATGCGGGTGCGGGCGGTGTGGGTGCCGGAGGCCGAGCGGACGCGGTCGGTGAAGAACCTGAAGTGGTTCGCGCCCACCGGCGAGCCCGACGTCCCGTTCGAGCGGTTTGAGGAGTACGTGTGATGAGGGACGTCGCGGTCGTCGGCTTCGCGCAGAGCGAACACAGCTTCTCCGACCTCGGGTGGACCGAGGCGGACCTGGTCATGCCGCTGGTGAACGAGGTGCTCGGGGCGACCGGGCTGAAGCGCTCCGAGATCGGCTTCACCTGCTCGGGGTCCAACGACTACCTGGTCGGCACGCCGTTCTCGTTCGTCGCGGCGCTGGACACCATCGGCGCGTGGCCGCCGATCGCCGAGAGCCACGTCGAGCAGGACGCGGCCTGGGCGCTGTACGAGGCCTGGGTGCGGATCCAGCACGGAGACGTCGACGTCGCCCTGGTGTACGGCTTCGGCAAGGGCACGGTCGGCGACCAGGTCGGCATCAGCTCCCTGGGATACGACCCCTACTACCTGGCGCCGCTGGTACCGGGACACGTCGCGATGGCCGGGCTCCAGGCCCGGGTGCTGAAGGACGCCGGGTTCGACGTCGACCCGGATCCCACGCCGCCCCCGGCCACGGACGGCGCCGCCGCGGTGGTGCTGGCCGCCGGCGACGTGGCGCGGCGGGCATGCGCGCGGCCGGCGTGGATCCGGGGGCTGGACCACCGCATCGAAGCCCACGGGATCGGGACCCGGGACCTGGCACGCAGCGAGTCGGCGCGCCTGGCGGCGCAGCAGGCCGGCGTGGGCGCCGGACCCGTGGAGTTCGCGGAGCTGCACACGCGCTTCGAGCACGAGGAAACGTTGCTGCGCCACGAGTTGGGACTCGACGAGAAGACGGTGGTGAACGCCTCCGGCGGCCCGCGCAAGGCCGATCCGATCATGGCGACCGGGCTGATCCGGATCGGCGAGGCGGCCGCCCGGATCCACGACGGCAGCGCGGCGCGCGTCCTCGCGCATGCCACCGCCGGGCCGTGCCTGCAGCACAACCTCGTATGTGTTCTCGAAGGGGAGCGGTGAGCATGGGTAACCGTTGCGCCGTGATCGGCGTCGGCCAGACCGAGTACCGCACCAAGCGCGCCGACGTCTCCCTGGCCGGGCTGGTGCGCGAGGCCGCCCTGCGGGCCTTGGAGGACGCCGGGCTGACCTTCGCCGACATCGACTCGGTGGTCCTGGGCAAGGCCCCGGACATGTTCGAGGGCGTCGCCACGCCCGAGCTGTACCTGGCCGACGCCCTGGGCGCCGCCGGCAAGCCGATGATGCGGGTGCACACTGCCGGCTCGGTCGGCGGCTCGACCACGCTGGTCGGGGCCTCGCAGGTGCAGGCCGGGGTGCACGAGCGGGTGCTGGTCGTGGCGTTCGAGAAGCAGTCGGAGTCGAACGCGACGTGGGCGCTGTCCACGCACTCGCCGTTCTCCGCCTCCCTGGTGGTCGGCGCCGGCGGGTATTTCGCTCCGTATATCCGGGCCTATATACGGCGTTCCGGTGCTCCGGCCAATATCGGGATGATGGTCGCGGTCAAGGACAGAATCAATGCGTTGCGTAATCCCTACGCGCATTTGAAGATCCCGAACATCGACCTGGCGATGGTCGAGGAATCGATGATGCTCTGGGATCCGATTCGTTATCTGGAGACCTGTCCTTCTTCGGACGGGGCGGTGGCGATGGTGCTGGCCTCGGAGCGGGCCGCGCAGGCCGCGAGCGCGGCCACCGGGCGGCGTCCGGCCTGGGTGCACGGTGCGGCGATGCGCTCGGAGCCGATGGGCATGGCCGGCCGGGACAGCGTGGACCCGCGGGCCGGGCGCGACTGCGCGGCCGACGTGTACCGGCAGGCCGGCGTCACCGAGCCCCGGCGGCAGTTTGCCGCGGCCGAGGTGTATGTGCCGTTCTCGTGGTACGAGCCGATGTGGCTGGAGAACCTCGGATTCGCGGAGAAGGGCGCGGGCTGGAAGCTCACCGAGGCCGGCGCGACCGCGTTCGAGGGCGACATCCCGTGGAACCCGTCCGGGGGAGTGCTGTCGTCGAACCCGATCGGGGCCTCGGGCATGATCCGCTTCGCCGAGGCCGCGCAGCAGGTGCGCGGCCAGGCCGGGGAGCATCAGGTGGAGGCCGCCGTGGACGGCCCGCGGCTGGCTTTGGGGCACGCTTATGGCGGCGGATCTCAATTCTTTGCCATGTGGGCCGTCGGGGCGAACAAGCCGTAGCAGTGGGGATCGGCCGGGGGGCGGTTCCGGATCGTCTCGGGATCGTCGGGATCGTCTTCGGGCCGGTCCCGGCCGTCCCGAAGATGAGAATTCCACAATTACCCCGAGGTCATATGCCGCACTTGGCGTCATGTCCGGCGCTTCGAGAAGGGCAAAAGAGGAAGGGTATTGCGACACCGTTCAGCTCGGCGTAACGTCCGCGTTCAAAACCGGCGCGGCGGGGCGGACCGAGGCCGGTCACCTGGGCTTTGTGAAGTGCGGTGGACGGTGTGGCGACAGTCGATTTCATTCGCGCAAGTTGCACGTACCCGGAGGGGAAACGCAAGGCCGTTGACAATCTGACACTGTCCGTGGCGGACGGCGAGTTCCTGGTGCTGCTGGGCCCGTCCGGCTGCGGCAAGACCACGGCGCTGCGCATGCTCGCCGGCCTGGAGGAGGTCCAGACCGGCCAGGTCCTGGTCGACGGGCAGGACCTGGAAGGCATCGCCCCCGGCGAGCGCGACCTGGCCATGGTGTTCCAGAGCTACGCGCTCTTCCCGCACATGACGGTGGCGCGCAACCTGGGCTTCCGCATGGAACTGGCGGGCGCCCCGGCCTCGGCCGTGTCCCGCCGGGTGCGGCGCATCGCCGCGGAACTGAACCTGACCGAGCGCCTGGACCGGCTGCCGAAGACCCTGTCCGGCGGCGAGCAGCAGCGCGTGGCGATCGGCCGCGCGATGGTGCGCGAACCACGCGTGTTCCTGATGGACGAGCCACTCGGCGCCCTGGACGCGAAGCTGCGGGCCTCGGCGCGCGCGAAGATCGCCGACATGCAGCGCCGAAGCGGCATCACCACCCTGTACGTGACCCACGACCAGGTCGAGGCCATGGCGATGGGCGACCGCATCGCCATCATGAACCGCGGCATGCTCCAGCAGGTCGACACCCCGCGCCGGCTGTACGACCACCCGGTGAACGAGTTCGTAGCCGGATTCGTCGGCTCCCCGGCGATGAACCTGGTGCCCGGCACGTACAAGCACGGATGGGCCCTGATCGGCGACCTGGACGTGTTCGAGGTGCCGGTGGAGGTGGCGCAGCCGCTGACGTCGCCGTCGGTGCTGGTCGGCTTCCGGCCGGAGCACGCGACGATCGCGGCGCCGGGGAACGGGATCTACGCGACGGTCGGCGTGGTGGAACGGCTCGGGCACACGGCGTACCTGCACTGCGAGATGGGTACGGGGCGCGCGCGGCGGACGGTGATCGTGCGGTGCGACGAGTACGACGCGCCGAGGGCGGGGGCTCATGTCGGGGTGGTGCCGGATCCGCGGGAGATACATCTTTTTGATGGGGAGAGCGGGCTGCGAGTGGGGCGGTAGTTCCGGGTATCGATTCCGGGATCGGGCTATTGGTTCCGGTTCCGGCTACCTGGTGGTCGGGGCGGACCGGGTGTACTCGCAGTAGGAGTCCCGGTCCAGCGGGCCGATGTCGAGGGCCAGTCCGAGCTTGCCGTCGACCGCCGCGAACTCCAGGGGGTCGTCGAAGTTCTGGATCACGAGATCCAGCGTCGGTGGTTCGGTGTCGGACGTCCAGCCGAGGTTCTGTGAGATGGACCAGCGTGCTCGGCCCGTGTAGAGATCGGCCGGGTCGGTGTACATCTTCTGCTCGTCGTATGAGGGGACGTTGGTGAGCGTGGCGGCGCCGCCGTGGTCGAGGCGGATGGTTCCGCCGCAGTCGGCGGTCCAGGTTCCTTCGACGTCGGTCGTGCCGACGTCACCGCGGTACTGGTGGTAGTTGCCGTTGTCGCAGGCTGCGAGGCCGGCGATCATCAGGGATGCGGCTATGAGCCTGGCGACGGTGGGCCCCATGGGGCCAGTGTCGCAGGAGGCTGGCCGGGGCCGTTCGCCGCGTCGGCATTCGCACCGGTCAGCGGTTGGCCGTGGCGGTGATGTGGGCGGTGAGCACGTCGAGTTCCTGTTCGCCCTGCGCGAGCTGCGCTTGGGCGGCCTGGAAGTAGGCCGGGTGGTTGGCGCCGGCGAGAGCGTCGGTCGCGGCGGCGACGTAGGCGCTCAGCGCGGCCTGCCACCCGGTGGCGTTGACGCTGTCGGGATTGGCGTCGAGCAGACTCGCGGTACTGACGTTGTCGCACAGGGCCTTGGCGGCGGCGGGCACGGCCGCGGCGTCCTGGCTCACGACGACGGCCTTCAGCGTGGCGGAGTCACTCCGCAGCGCGCCGACGCTGGGCGCGGCCTTGACGACCCACGCGTTGACGGTGGGGGCTGTGCCACTGCCCGTCTTGGCACCGGCGACGGCGGCGGCGCACGAGGCGCTCGCACTCTCGGCGGCGGAGCTGCCGGAGGTGGTGGGGCTGGCACTGGGGCTGCTGGTGGTGGCGACGATCACGGCCGCGGCGCCGTTGGACCCCGCGCCGCCCCCGCCGGCGGCCACGGCGGCCACAGCACCGGACGCCTTCGAGGAACCGGTGACATTGGACAGCAGATGCCAGCCGAACGGCCCGACCGTACCCACCACGGCCAGCGCCGCGACCACGCCGAGCGCGATGCGCCGATCGAAGCGGTCATCGGCCGGGTCGTCGGGGATGGCGGGGCCGGCTGGGCCTGCCGGGCCGCCGGATCCGGTGCCGGCGCCGGCACCGGCGCCGGCCGAGCCCGCGGCGGTCGGGCCGGACGCGCCGGACTCGTCGTCGTGGGCCGGAGGCGGTTCGGGCGTCGTGGTCATGGCTCAACGGTCGGCCGGGCCCGGAGGAATGCGCGAGTGCTGTGAGCCTTATGGCTGAACGCTGAGCGGGATGGGTGTCGGTGAGCTGATGGTGGTTTCGCACACCAGTGCCAAGTGCTGACATGGCTGGCTGTGTGGGACAGGCCGTGCTGGGTGCTGGGTGCTGGGTGCTGGGTGCCCAGGGCTTTGTGCCCAGCCGCTGAGCGCGATGCTCGCCTGCCACGTGCCGAGCGAAGGGTGGCCTGTGCCCAGCGCCTGGTCCGGATGTCGGGAGCCGAGTGCCCTGCAACCAGAGTCGAGCGCCGGGCGCCGAGGCCCACCGCCAAGCGGCACGCTTCGAGTACCGAGTGTCCAGTGCCAAGGCGGTTGGGCGCCGAGTGCCGTGAATGTCCAGCGCTGCATGTCCAGCGCCGAGTGGCGAGTGCCGCATGCCGAGGCCGAGTGCGCACTGTCGGGTGCTGAGCGGCGGTGACCGGGTGTCGAGCGACCAGTACTGGCTCCGGGCGCTCAGGGCTGAGTGCCCGGAGCAATCCGAACAACCTCAAGGCCACGCGGGACTACTCGCCGTTCTCCGCGCAACGCAAGAGGGTACGGGCTTCCCAAGTGGTGTTCTCGTTCCTGGCGAGGACGGTCCTCTTCAGGCCGTCCTCGCCGGTTCCCGCTCCAGTCCACATAGTGGATCGCGACATGACGCAAGAGCTCAATCACGGCCTGGGCTTGACGAACGATGAGAAGACCCTCGCGCTTTCCCTGCCGCCGGTGTTGCCGACCCTGCCCGCTCACGTCGAAGTCGAGGGCACCGCAGCCTGGGCCGAACGATCCGACTCTGACGACGATTGCACGCACCACGAATCCCAACGTTCGGACCTGCCGCTGGCAGCTCTCCGCGCCACCGCCGACAACCGGGCGCTCAACACGCCTACTCGACGGGGAAGCCCGGGCGCCTCGCGTCGTATCGGGCTTGGGCCCGGCCCCCCGCGGGCCCAAGCCCGTGCCCCCGGCGGGGCGTCGGTGTCAGAGGATGCCGCACCAGGCGTTGATCCAGGCCTTCCATGATCCGTCGCTCTGCTGTGCGGCCGATCCCGAACTCAGGATGGGCGAGCAGCCGATGTCCGAGGCGTTGTTGGCGGCATCCAGGTGGGCCGCGGACGCGGTGGCGCCGGTGCCCCAGAATTCCCTTATGGTGGCGGCGCTCACTCCGCCGCCGGCCGGGGACGCGGCCTGCGCCGACGCCGGCGTGCCGGCAAGTGTCACGGCCGCGAAAAGGGTTGCTGCGCCTACAAGGGTGTTCCTTAGTTTGATCACAGGCACCTCCGGCAGATGGGGACATTTCCCTGGCAGCATCGCACTGGCCGGGCTTGTATACCAGGGTTCTGATTTGAATTTCCCGGCGGGATGGTTCGGGTGGGGTAGCTCGGCGTCCTGCGAGCGGCGGCGCGGTCAGTCCGGGTGTATCACGATCCACGCGCCGGGCACGTGAGTCTCATGGCGCGATCGGGTCCGCGTCAGTCACGCAGCACCCCGACGGACGATCAACTCGGCAGACTACCGCCGACCAACAGCGCGAGTACCCGAGAACCCTGCAATGCCAGCCTCATGACCAGCTATTTCAGGATGGCGACAGCTCAATGAGCGTCCAGAGGCGAGTAGTGGGTGGCGGCGAGCGGTTAGTGCCGAGTGCCGGGCGTCGGGTGCCAAATGGCGAATGGCGAATGGCGAATGGCGAACGGCGAATGGCGCCGGGCGGTTAGTGCCGGGCGGCGAGTGGTGCTACGCGGCGAGTGTCGAGCGTCCTGTTCCGAGTGGCGAGGTGGCGAGCGGCGGGTGCGTAGCGCTAGTGGCGAATGCATACGTCAAGGTGGCGAGTGCTCGGTGCCGGGGTGGCTAGCGGCGGGGCGTTAGGTGCCGAGCGGGGAGCGTCCAGCGGCGGGCAGCGAGTGGTGCCGAGCGGCTGGCGTCGAGTGGTGCTGAGTTCCGAGCGTCGGGTGGCTAGCGGCAGGAGCATTGGGTGCCGGGCGGAGAGCGGCGAGTGGTGCTGGCCGTCGGGCGGCGAGTGGCGAGTGGTGCCGGTGTCGGGCTGCGAGCGCCGGGTGCCGGGTGCCGGGTGCCGGGCGGCGGGCTGCGAGCGGCGAGCGGTGAGTGGTACCGCGTGTCGTGCGGCGAGTGGTGCCGGGCGGCGAGTGGCGAGCGTCGTGCGGCGAGTGGTACCGGGCGTCGGGTGCCGGGCGGCGGGCGGCGAGTGGTGCGAGCGGTGAGTGGTACCGCGTGTCGTGCGGCGAGTGGTGCCGGGCGGCGAGTGGCGAGCGTCGTGCGGCGAGTGGTGCCGGGCGTCGGGTGCCGAGTGCCGAGTGGTGCCGCGTGTCGGGCAGCGGGCAGTGGGTGCCGAGCGGCGAGTGCGGGCTGCTCAGGGCAGGGCGCTGGGGAGCGGGCAGCCGGTGCTTAGCCCCAGCTCCAAGCGTGCGGAGGGGCGAGCGGCCGGGCGCTCAAGTCGCTCCGGCGGCCCGTCGTCCCGCTTCGCCGGCGCCAGCGCCTGTGGTGGCGGCGGCTGCGGCGTCGGCGTCGCTGCCGACGGGGGGTTGGGCGGGGGTTGTGGAGATGGCGATGGCGATGGTGCTCAGCAGGGTTGCGGCGGCCAGGGAGACCAGGGTGCCGGCTGCGTGGGGGCGGATGGACATCAGCCAGATGGCCCAGGTGGCGGCTATGGCGGTGATGCGGGCGCTGGCCAGGAGGACCGGGTCGTGGATCAGGTGGGCCAGGTGGGGTGGGAGGGTGCCTTCGGGGGCGGCGTTGGCTGCGTCGAGGAGGCGGGTGGCGGGGCGGCCGCTGAAGCCGCCGCCGACGACGGAGATGGCGACGACGATGCCGATCGCGGCCACGACCCAGGCGTCGCCGAAGTGGAAGGTGGGGTCGTGGGCCACCAGGGCCAGGCCGCAGCCGGTCATCAGGAGGGTGGCCAGGGGCATCATGATGGGGAGGGTTCGGGCGGCTCGGACGGCCAGGCGGAGTTCGGCGACGGTGGTGGCGCGGTTCGCGGCGGTGACCGCGTAGACCTCCAGGCCTATGCCGGCGACCAGGACCACGGTGCCTATGACGTGGCCGAAGAGCAGCCAGGAGTTGATCATGGTGGTTCCCCCTTGGGTTTATGAGCCCTTTTCTATCCCAACCCCTTTTTTATGGATGGATTCAGGATAGGTGGGGTGGGTGGGGGATGTCAGCGCCCGAACGGGTGATCTGGGGGGAACTAGACAGTTGCTTGATAGACCTTGCGGAGGGTCTCGTGGATCGTCCAGCGGGTTTCGGCGCCTTCGGTGAGGATGGCGGCGTCGCCGGGGCCGACTTCCAGGACCGTTCCGTCGGCGAACTCGATCGTCGCGCGTCCCGAGAGGACCACGAACAGCTCGTCCGCCTCGGTGTCGGTGACCACCCCGGGCGTCATCTGCCAGATCCCGCGCACCACACGGCCGTCGGCCGACTCGCTCAGCACCAGCTCCGAGACCTCGGGCGTACCGGCGACGATCTGCGACGGGTCCAGGGCCACGGGCTCCAGGACGGCGTCGGCGACGGGGACGGCGAACCCCAGAACAATGGTGCGATCATCAGACATGCGCGGCAGCCTATCCGCGCCGAACCTGCCCGCCCACAGGACCGGTGTCACCGCTATCGGGTAGAAATTGACACTGTGGAGGCGCTGGAGCAGAAGAACACGGAGGGAAGGCCGGACGACAAGCCGACTGAGGTTCCGTTGCTGGACGCCCCCACCCCGGCCGACACCCCGGAGGGCGACGCGGCCGACCCGCGCCGGGCCGCCCGCCGCACCGCCCGCCAATCCGCACGTCAGGCCGCACACCAGGCCAAGCCCAAGCCGCCGCGCGAACCCGCGGCGGAGCTCCCCTATGCGCAGGTCGTCCTGGCGCTGGAACTCAGCCACCTGGACCGCGCCTTCGACTACCTCGTCCCGGCCGACCTGGACGCCGAAGCGCAGCCCGGCGTCCGGGTCCGGGTGAGGTTCGCCGGCCAGCTGGTCGACGGCTTCGTCATCAGCCGTGCCGCGGAGTCGGACTTCGCGGGCCGGTTCGAGTGGCTGCAGAAGGTCGTCTCCCCGCTGCCGGTCCTGACCCCGGAGATCCTGGACCTCGCCCGCACTGTCGCGGACCGCTATGCGGGAACGCTTGCGGACGTCCTGCGTCTGGCAGTGCCACCACGACACGCAAGTGCGGAGAAAGCTCCTGCGAAGGTGCTGGATAGCAGTCCTGACAAGCCGGTCGACGGAGCGCCGTGGGGCGTATACGGCGGAGGCCGCGAGTTCATAAAGGCACTTCAGCGCAAGACGGCGCCGAAGCTGCCGCGTGCGGTGTGGACCTGTTTGCCGGCCACTGACTGGGCCACGGCGATCGCGACGGCTATGCATGCGGTGGCGACTGACGGGATGGTGTTTCCGGAACCTGAGCCGGCGCAGGCACCGGTGGTGGGTGAGGAAGCGGAGATGGCTGCCGCGGATCCCGACGTGATCGTGGATGATCCGGCCACCCCTGATCTTGCGCCTGATCCGACCGATCCCGCGCTCCCGGATCCGGATCTGCCGACTGATTACGACATCGATACCGAAAGCTTGCGTGACCTGGACGAAGACCGGTACGGGGGAGGGGCAGGGGGCGAAGGCGGAGGCGAAGGAGGAGTCGGAGGCGGAGCGCAACCTGCATCGCCCGCTGCCGCCGCCAGCCCCGCCACCGCGACCGACCCCCTCCACATCCCCGGCCGAGGCGCCCTGGCCATCGTCCCCGACCACCGCGACCTGGCCCGCCTCGACGCCGCCCTCACCGAGGTCGCCGGCCCCGGCCACCACGTCGTCCTGTCCGAGGAGCTCGGCCCCGCCAAGCGCTACCAGAACTGGCTGGCCGTCCTGCGCGGCGACGTGAAGATGGTGATCGGCACCCGCTCCGCGATGTTCGCCCCGGTCGCCGACCTGGGCTTCGTCACCGTCTGGGACGACGGCGACGACCTCCACGCCGAACCCCGCGCCCCCTATCCGCACGTCCGCGAAGTGCTCCTCCTGCGCGCACACGTCACAGGCGCGGCCGCCCTTATCGGCGGCTATACGTGCACCGCAGAGGGTGCACAGCTAGTAGAGAGCAGATGGGCGTATCCCCTTACTGCGTTCCGCTCTACAGTCCGCGCGAAGTCTCCCCTTATCCGTACCTCTGGAGAGGAACAGGAGAAGGAAAGGGATCCCGCAGCCGCAGCCGCCCGCCTGCCGAACCTCGCGTGGCGAACGGCGCGCGCCGCCCTCGACGACGGCCCCGTCCTCATCCAGGTCCCGCGCGGCGGCTACGCACCGTCCCTGGCGTGCATCCGCTGTAGGAAACACGCACGCTGCAACCACTGTCACGGACCGCTGGAACTCACCTCCGGCCACGCGATGGCCTCCTGCCTATGGTGCGGCCGCCCCGCCGGCGGCTGGCGCTGCGACGGCATCCTCAACGACCGCCCCTGCGGCGGCGACCGCTTCCGCATGCTCGCCATCGGCGTCCAGCGCACCGCCGAGGAACTCGGGCGGGCGTTTGCGAACACCAAGGTCATCTCCTCAGCACAGGACACCGTCCTGTCCCAGGTCTCTGACAAACCGGCGCTTGTGGTGGCCACGCCCGGGGCCGAACCCGTGGCGGACGGCGGGTACGCGGCCGCGCTCCTGCTCGACGGCTGGTCCCTGCTGGCCCGCAGAGACCTGCGCTCCGGGGAGGAGGCCCTGCGCCGCTGGCTCAACGCCGCCGCGCTGGTGCGCCCGGGTACGGAGGGCGGCAAGGTCGTCATCATGGCCGAGCCCGGGCTGGCCCCGGTCCAGGCCCTCGTGCGCTGGGATCCGGTGTGGCACGCCCGTCGCGAGCTGACCGACCGCGGCGAGTTGCACTACCCGCCGCTGGCGCGGGTGGCCGAGCTCACAGGGACCCCGGCTGCCGTCGCCGAGGAGCTGAGCCTGCTGCGGCTGCCGGAGATGGCCGAAGTGCTCGGTCCGGTGGCGATCGACGCCCCGAGGTCGGACGAGCGCGCCGCTCAGAAGGCCGAGGCCCGTTCTGCCAAGAACGTCGACCGCCTGGGCCGAGGGGAGCGTCCCGACAAGGCGCGACCCGTCGAGGAGCGCCCCCGTCAGCAGCTGCACCGCGCGCTGGTCCGCGTCCCGCGGCGGCTTGGCGGCGACCTGTCCGCGGCCGTCCGCGAAGCCCAGGGCGTCCGCAGCGCCCGCAAGGCCGAGGACTGGGTGCGGGTCCGCATCGACCCGGTCCAGATCGGCTGAGCGCCCTGGCGTTCCGGTGCGCGTGCGGGAGCGGAACGGCCACGCTCCGCCACTGCCGCTGGGCTCCGTACACTAGATAGCCGAATCCCGTACACCCATGAACGGAGCGCGACCCTTGACCGTCCAGGCGATCCGCCTCTTCGGCGACCCGGTCCTGACCACGCCGGCCGCGCCGGTCGTCGACTTCGACAAGGAGCTGCGCACCCTTGTCAAGGACCTCACCGAAACGATGCTGGACGCGCCCGGCACCGGCCTCGCGGCCCCGCAGATCGGGGTCGGCCTGCGGGTCTTCACCTGGAACGTCGACAACGAGCTCGGCCACCTGGTGAACCCCAGCCTGGACCTGTCCGAGGAGGAGCAGGACGGCGACGAGGGCTGCCTGTCCATCCCGGACCTGGCCTTCCCCTGCAAGCGCGCCCTGCGCGTGGTCGCCAAGGGCTGGACCATGCACGGCGAGCCGGTGGAGGTCGAGGGCAGCGAGCTGCTGGCCCGCTGCATCCAGCACGAGACCGACCACCTGGACGGCGTGCTGTTCATCGACCGTCTGGACCGCGAGTGGCGCAAGAAGGCGATGCGCGCGATCCGGCTGGCCGACTGGGCCAACGACGGCGTCGAGCCGGTCGTGAAGGTGTCCCCGCACGCGACCTTCGGGCGGGCGATCTGACGATGCGCGTCCTGTTCGCCGGCACCCCCGAGCCCGCGCTGCCGTCCCTGCGCGCCCTGCTGGACTCCCGCCACGAGGTGGTCGCGGTCCTGTCCCGTCCCGACGCCCGCTCCGGCCGGGGCCGCCGCATGGAGGCCTCGCCGGTCGCGCGGCTGGCCGAGGAGGCCGGGGTCGAGGTGCTCAAGCCGGAGAAGGTGCGCGACCCGGCGTTCCTGGAGCGGCTGGCGGCGATCGCCCCGGACTGCTGCCCGATCGTGGCCTACGGCGGCCTGATCCCGAAGTCCGCGCTGGACGTCCCGCGCCACGGCTGGGTCAACCTGCACTTCTCGCTGCTGCCGGCCTGGCGCGGCGCGGCGCCGGTACAGCAGGCGCTGCTGCACGGCGACGAGATCACCGGCGCCTCGACCTTCCTGCTCGAGGAGGGGCTGGACACCGGACCGGTCTACGGCACCGTCACCGACGAGATCCGCCGCACCGACACCAGCGGTGACCTGCTGGCCCGGCTCGCCGAGTCCGGGGCCCGGCTGCTGACCGCCACCCTGGACGCCATCGAGGACGGCACCGCGCGCCCGGTCCCGCAGCCGGCCGACGGCGTCACGCTGGCCCCGAAGGTGCTGGCCGGCGACGCCCGCATCGACTGGACGGCCCCCGCGCTGCGCGTGGACCGGCTGGTCCGGGCCTGCACCCCGGCGCCCGGCGCCTGGACCGTCCTGCCGGGCGCGGACGGCGAGGAGGACCTGCGGGTGAAGATCTTCCCGGTCAGCGCGCTGCCCGGGGCCACCGACGTCCCGCCGGGCCGGATCGTGCGGGACTCGCGAGGATTGATGGTGGGCACCGGCAGCGGCCACACCGTGCGGCTGGGCGACGTGCAGCCGCAGGGCAAGCGGCGGATGCCGGCCGCGGACTGGGCGCGAGGGCTTCGGCTGAGCGGGGACGAAGCGTTCGTCTGAGCGGGCCGGCCCCGTCACCCACATCACCCACAGCCCCGTCGCAAAGGAACAGCGAGTTTTTCATGGCACCGCGCACGTCCACCTCCACCGCCGACCCGGCTCGCGCCGCCGCGCTCGAAGTCCTGGAGGCGGTGCGAACCCGGGACGCCTACGCGAACCTGCTGCTGCCCCGCGTCCTGCGCGACCGCGGCCTGACCGGCCGCGACGCCGCCTTCACCACCGAGCTGTGCCACGGCACGCTGCGCGGCCTGGGCACCTACGACGCGATCATCGCCGCCTGCGTGGACCGCGAGCTGGACGCCGTGGACCCGGTGGTGCTGGACGCGCTGCGGCTGGGCACGCACCAGCTGCTGGCGATGGACGTCCCGCCGCACGCCGCCGTGTCCACGACGGTGGACCTGGTCCGGACGGCCGCCAACGAGGGCGCCTCGCGGTTCGCCAACGCGGTCCTGCGCCGCGTCGGGCAGCGCGACCTGCGGGCGTGGATCGACCGGACCGCGCCGAACGCGCAGGACGACCCGGAGGGCTACCTCGCGGTGTCGCGCTCGCATCCGCGGTGGATCGTCTCAGCGCTGTGGGACTCGCTCCAGGCACACCGCGGGGCGCAGCGCGCGCACCAGGACATCGGCGAGCTGCTGGACGCCGACAACGCGCGCCCGGGTGTCACGCTGGTGACGCGGCCGGGGCTGGCGGAGGTCGCGGAGCTGACGGACCTGGGGGCGCTGGCGGCGCGGTATTCGCCGTACGCGGCGTATCTGGCCGGCGGCGATCCGGGTGCGCTGGCGCCGGTGCGCGAGGGGCGCGCCGGGGTGCAGGACGAGGGCAGCCAGCTGGTCGCGACCGCCTTGGCGGAGGCGCCGTTGGAAGGGCGGGACGAGCGGTGGCTCGACATGTGCGCCGGGCCCGGTGGGAAGGCCGCGCTGCTGGCCGGGCTGGCGCTGGAGCGTGGGGCGTCGCTGCTGGCGAGTGAGATCGCTCCGCATCGGGCTGAGCTGGTCCGCAGGGCTTTGCGGGGGTATGGGGACCGGCTGGAAGACCGTACCGAGCAGGCCGACCGTACCGAGCAGGCCGACCGTACCGAGCAGGCCGACCGTGCCGAGCAGGGCAACAGTGCCGACCAGCCCGACCACGGCCGCGGCACCCTCCAGGTCATCGCGGCCGACGGCATCCGCGCGCCCTGGCAGCCGGGCTCGTTCGACCGCGTCATGCTCGACGCACCCTGCACCGGCCTCGGCGCGCTGCGCCGGCGTCCGGAGTCGCGCTGGCGTCGCGGGCCGGAGGACCTCGAACGGCTGACGCGGGTGCAGCGGCGCCTGCTGTCCTCGGCGCTGGACTCCGTGCGGCCCGGGGGACTGGTCGCCTATGTGACCTGCTCCCCGCACCTGGAGGAGACACGCGACGTGGTCCGTCAGGTGGTGAAGGTGCGGCGGGACGTGGAGCGGGTGGACGCGCGGCCGTTGCTGCCCGGAGTGCCCGATCTCGGTGGCGGTCCCGATGTCCAGCTCTGGCCGCATCTGCACGGTACCGACGCCATGTATCTGGCGCTCTTGCGCCGTTCCTGAGGAAGATCGCCGCCGCACACTGTCTCAGAACGATCACAAGTTCGTCCCCGGCTCATCCGCGTAGTGACGTTTCGCACCCCCCAAGTGGTCTGGAGTTTTAGCAGGGCTGGTGCAAACGGCGATGGGGCGGGTGGGGTGGCATGACGTCTTCCGAAAGTGTGTCCGCGTTAAGGCGGGCCGGTCTGTGGGTGCCGCTGGGCGGCGCGGCTATGTCGGTGGCGGTGGCGGTATGGGTAGCAGCACCGTTGGGGCCACATCCGCTGGGGCTCCCCGCCCACACAGCGGGAATCGCTACGGAGAGCCCGGCCGGGGCTGGGGACTACGCGGCCGTAAGTAAGAGCACTGTGGCGATTCCCCAGGGCGATCCCAGCGCCCCGGATGAGGCCCGCTATACAGTCGCCCTTAAGAGCGACGACACCGGGCACTCCTGGAACGGCACCGAGCAGATCTCCTTTGCGAACTCCGGTACCGCTCCGATCACGGAGTTCTGGATACGGCTGTGGGGTAACGGTGACGCAGGTTGCGGAGCCGCACAGCCGGAACGCATCAGTGACCTGAGCGGCGGTTCTATAGCGGAGACCGAGCAGAAGTGCACGGCGTTCCGCATAGTGCTGGACACGGCGTTGGTACCTGGTGCGCGTACGCAGATCGGGTTCGACATAGCGATAGACGTTCCTACGCGGCGCGACCGGTTCGGGGTCAACGGCGTGGACACGTATGTGGGAGACGCTTTAGCGGTTCTGGCAGTCAAGGACGAACACGGTTGGGAGTTACCGCCGTACGTGGACTTCGGCGAGAGCTTCTATTCGCTGACCGCGGACTACGACGTGACCCTCGACCATCCGTCGACCTTGCAGGTCCCCTCGACCGGAGTCGTAGCGGGGGAGACCTCTGAGGGGAACAGGGTCATCACGCATATAGCGGCGCCCAAGGTACGCGACTTCTCCTGGTCCGCCGGTGCGTTCCACCACGACAGCATGGTCAGCTCCACCGGCGTGGAGGTCGACGCCTACTGGCCGAACTCCGAAAGCGACTCCAACTGCCAGAACCTGATGCGCTACGCGGCCCAGGCCCTGGACTCCTACTCCGCGCGCTTCGGCGCTTATCCCTACCCGCGCTTCACGATCGTCTTCGACGAGTTCGGCTCCGCCTTCGACGGGATGGAGTACCCGAACTACGTCCTGGCCTCCGCCTATGAGGGAGCGGTCGCGCACGAGGTCGCGCACCAGTGGTGGTTCGCCCTCGTCGGCGACGACCAGTACCGGCACCCGTGGCTCGACGAGGCGTTCGCGGAGTACAGCGCCGAGGAGTTCCAGGATTCGACGACACCGGCGCACAACTGTGACTGGATCGCCTCCGACGAGCGCATGGACGCCTCCATGGACACCTACGAGAGCGCCGGCGACACCCTCTACCACGACGCCGTCTACCACGAGGGCACGTGCATGCTCTTCGACCTGGAGCACACCATCGGCCGCGACGCCATGGACCGGATGCTACGCGGGCTCGTCACCGGGTTCGAGTACGGAGTGGAGCGGCCCGCGGACGTTCGCGCGATGGCGCAGAGCGTGTCGGGGCGCGACCTGTCGGCGTTCTGGGCCAAGTGGCGGAACACCGGCGACTGACGGTGGGGGTCGGTGTATGACGCCAAAAACGCGTTGACCCCCTCCGCCACCGCCACCAGACTGCTCGCTCATGACGCAGCATCAGCGCCCTGTCGCGCTCGTGACCGGAGTCGGCAGGCGGGTCGGGATCGGCGCGGCGATCGTGGAGACGCTGGCCCGCGACGGCTGGGACATCGGGCTCACCTACTGGCGTGCCTACGACGACCGCATGGACTGGGGCCGCGATGAGGAGGCGCTCGCGGCCATCACCGCGGACGCGCAGGCCCGCGGCGCGCGGGTCCACGCGGTCGAGGCGGACCTGGCGCTCGCCGAGACGCCGGAGGCGGTTTTCGCCGACGTGCGCGGTGCGCTGGGGGACGTCACGGCCCTGGTGATGGCGCACTGCGAGTCCGTGAACTCCTCGATCATGGACACCTCCGTGGAGGCGTGGGACCGGCACTTCGCGGTCAACGCGCGGGCGTCGTGGCTGCTGGTGCGCGAGTACGCCAAGGGCTTCGCCGGTCCGCACGGCGCCGGTCGGATCATCGCTTTGACCAGCGACGCCATCGTCCACAACCTGCCCTACGGGGCCAGCAAGGGCGCGCTGGACCGGCTCATGCTGGCCGCCGCGGTGGAGCTGCGCGAGCTCGGGGTGAGCGCCAACGCCGTCGATCCGGGGCCGACGCAGACCGGCTGGATGGACGACAACCTCGAGACCTACATCAGAGAACACACTCCGCTGGGACGCAACGGCGTTCCCTCGGACTGCGCGGAGCTTGTCGCGTTCCTGTGCTCCGCGCGCGGCGGCTGGATCAACGGACAGGTGCTGAACTCGGACGGCGGCTTCACCGCGGCCCGGTAGGGCCGGTGGGGCCGGTGGGGCCGGTGGCGAGCCCGAGGATCTCCACCGCCTGCTCCCGCATCTCCACCTTGCGCACCTTCCCGGTGACCGTCATGGGGAACCCGTCCACGACGTGCACATAGCGCGGGATCTTGAAGTGCGCGAGGTGTCCCTCGCAGAACGCGTGGACGTCCTCGGCGGTCAGCGGCTGCGCGCCGGGCCGCAGGCGGACCCAGGCCATCAGCTCCTCGCCGTACTTCTCGTCGGGGACTCCGATCACCTGGACGTCCTCCACGTCTGGATGCGCGTAGAGGAACTCCTCCACCTCGCGCGGATAGACGTTCTCACCGCCGCGGATCACCATGTCCTTGATGCGGCCGACGATGGCCACGTAGCCGTCGGCATCCATCTGCGCGAGGTCGCCGGTGTGCATCCAGCCGTCGGCGTCCACGGCCTCGGCGGTGCGCTCGGGCTCGTCCCAGTAGCCGAGCATGACGCTGTAGCCGCGGGTGCACAGCTCTCCGGGCTCGTCGGTGCCGAGGGTGGCGCCGCTGCCCGGGTCGACGATCTTGATCTCGACATGCGGGTGGACGCGGCCGACGGTGGCCACGCGGCGCTCCAGGCTGTCGTCGCGGCGGGTCTGGGTGGAGACCGGGGAGGTCTCGGTCATGCCGTAGGCGATGGTCACGTCCGTCATGCCCATCTCGCCGATGACCCGCTTCATCACCTCGACCGGGCACGGCGAGCCGGCCATGACGCCGGTGCGCAGGGAACTGAGGTCGTAGGTACCCGGGGACTTCTCCAGGAGCGCCAACTCCGCGATGAACATGGTGGGAACGCCATAGAGGACCGTGCAGTGTTCCTCGGAGACCGCGCGCAGGGTGTCGGCGGGGTCGAACAGCTGGCCGGGCAGCACCATGCAGGCGCCGTGGCTGGTGGCTCCGAGGTTGCCCATCACCATGCCGAAGCAGTGGTACAGCGGTACCGGTAGGCAGACGCGGTCCTCGTGCGTCCAGCCCTGGACTTCGGCGACCATGAAGCCGTTGCCCAGGACGTTGCGGTGCGACAGCGTCGCGCCCTTGGGGAATCCTGTGGTGCCGGATGTGTACTGGATGTCCACCGGGTCGTCGGGGTGCAGGCGGCTCTCGCGTTCGGCGAGCGCCGAGGCGGGCACCGTCGCGCCGCCCTCGACGAAGGTGGTCCAGCCGGGGGTGCCGATGTAGACGACGTCCTGGAGCTCGGGGCAGTCCTCGCGCACCGCGTTCACCATGGCGACGTAGTCGCTCGACTTCACCTGGGTGGCGGCGAACAGCAGGCTGGCCCCGGACTGCTTGAGGGTGAAGCGGATCTCGTGGACCCGGTACGCCGGGTTGAGGTTCACCAGTATCGCGCCGATCTTCGCCGCCGCGTACTGCACCAGGACCCATTCCGCACAGTTCGGCGACCAGATCCCCACCCGGTCGCCCTTGGCGACGCCGGCCGCGAGCATTCCGCGGGCCAGGTCCGTGACGGCCGTGTCGAACTCGGAGTACGTCCAGCGCCGGCCGGTCGCTGACTCCACCAGGGCGTCGCGCCCGGGGTGGGCGGCCGCGATCCGCGCCAGGTTCGCACCGATGGTCTCCTCCGGCAGAGGCGGGGAGTCGGGGCCCTTGCGGTGGGCTTCGAGGGCTTCGTCCCGGCTGCCAGCGTCGTTGCCGATCATGCCGTCTCACCTGCGCTTCTTCTGGGTTTCCTCTGGAGTCGACGTCAGGATTCGACACTAGTGGGTCGGTGCGGCGGCGTCGATGGGCCGCGCTGAGAGACACTCTCAGGGGCACGCGGTAATCTCCGAGTCAAGAGGTGTCTGCGATCGGAGGTGTGATGCGACAGGACAAGGGCTGGCTTCCCGGCCCTGACGCGCGGCCCACCAGGGCCCTGGCGCTGCTGATCACCGGCCTGACCGACGACGCGGTGGCGCGCCGGCTGGCGGTGAGCCGTCGGACGGTGCAGCGCGCGGTGCGGGACCTGATGGACGCCGCCGGCGCCCGGACCCGTATGCAGCTCGGCCACCACGCCGCCTGCGTCGGGCTGCCGATCCCCGATCTGCCGTCCGCGGTGGAGCCCCGGGACCGGCCGGCCCCGGCGGACCTGCGGCTGCTGGCGCTGCTGCTGGCCGACGCGCGGGTGGACCGCGTGCTCGGGGTCAGCCCGCGCAGCGTCGAGCGTGAGGTGCGGCGGCTGATGACGCTGGCCGGGGCGAAGAGCCGGGTGCAGCTGGGGTGGCTGGCGACGCGGTGGGGTTGGTTGCAGGGCGCGGATTGAGGGCGCGGACCGGCGACACAGACCGGCGACACAGACCGGCGACACAGACCGGCGACACAGACTGAAGTCATCCGGCGGCGGTGATCACGCTCGCGCGTTCCGCACCCCGCCGATCTGCCAGACTTTCCTCATGAGTCCCGTCCAGATCTCCCCGTCCATCCTCTCGGCCGACTTCGCGCGCCTGGCCGAGGAGGTCACCGCGGTCCCGTCGGCCGACTGGATCCACGTCGACGTGATGGACAACCACTTCGTGCCGAACCTGACGCTGGGGCTGCCGGTGGTGGAGGCGCTGGTGAAGGCCTCGCCGCGGCCGCTGGACTGCCACCTGATGATCGCCGACCCGGACCGCTGGGCGCCGGGCTACGCCGAGGCCGGGGCGGGCAGCGTCACCTTCCACGTGGAGGCCGCGCACGCGCCGATCCGGCTGGCGCGCGCCATCCGCTCGGCCGGGGCGCGGGCCGGGATGGCGCTGAAGCCGGCTACGCCGATCGAGCCGTACGAGGACATGTTGGCGGAGCTGGACATGGTCCTGCTGATGACCGTGGAGCCGGGCTTCGGCGGGCAGAAGTTCCTGGACGTGGTGCTGCCCAAGATCCGGCGCACGCGGCAGATGATCGACCGGCACGGCGGGTCGGTGTGGCTGCAGATCGACGGCGGCGTCGCCGCGGACACCATCGAGCGCTGCGCCGAGGCCGGGGCCGACGTGTTCGTCGCCGGCTCCGCGGTCTACGGCGCGGAGGACCCGGACCGGGCGATCCAGGCGCTGCGTGCCCAGGCCGAGGCGGCCGGCGCGCGGGTTGCCTGAGACAGCCTCACTGTGCCGGAGCCGCGGCCCCGGCTTCTTCAAGGGGCCGGACGAGGCAGAAGCTGACCGAGGATCCGGTTTCCACGTCCGCGTGGCCGAGGGCGTGGAACTTCTTGCAGACGTCCGGGTCGGCCTGGTCCTCGCGGGCGGTGACCCGGCGGCCGTCGGCGCTGGACCGGGCCTTCGCCGCGGACAGGGTGCCCGTGATGTGGCCGGCGGAGTCCACCTTGACGAAGTCGCCGGCCTTGACGCTGCTCACGTCGAACGACGAGGTCCGCATAGTCGCGAACAGCACGCCGCCGATCGTCGCCAGGACCAGCAGCGCCAGTATCACGGCGCGCGGCCGCAACCGTGCCGGCTGCCGGACCGGCGCGCCGGAGTTGTGCGGGCGCGGCACGGGGCGCTGACCGGTGCCGGTGGGCCGGCGCTGTTCGGGGCCCGGCCCCGGCCCCTGCCCCTGGACGCGTCGCCGCTGATCCGTGTTCTGCGACAGGCGGTTGCCGGTGTCGCTCGGCCGCCGCGGGGGGACGCCGGCCTGCCTGCCCGGCCCACCTGGTCCACCTGGTCCATCTGGTCCGCCGGAGCCTGCCGAGCCGGCCGTTCTGCTTGACCCGGTCGGTCCGCCGGCCCCGCCCGACCAGCCTGAGCTACGCGACCCGCCCGACCCGCGCGGCGTGGTCGTTCCGTGTGCTGTGCCCGAACCGTGTGCTACGCCGGGACCGTGCGACGTCCCCGAACCTCGCGAGGTGGTCACCGCCGACCCGCGCCCGGACGGAGTGCCCGGCCGGTACGGCGTACCGGCCGTCGGCGCCGCGAGCGTCCGATCCACCGCCGCCGTCCGCTCCACCGGCGCCGCCTCCCGCGCCGCGAGCAGCGTCCGCGCCTGCGCGATCCCGGCCCGGGCCCCGGGCTCCTTCTCCAGCAGCCCGGTGATCAGCGGTGTCAGCCGCCCGGCCCGCACCGGCGCCGGGGCCTCGTCCAGGATCACCGCGGTCAGCGTCCCGGTCGCGGTCTCCCGGTGGAAGGGCGAGAAGCCCTCGACCGCCTGGAACAGCGTCACGCCGAGCGAGAACAGGTCGCTGATGGCCAGTCCCTCGGTGCCGCGGGCCCGCTCCGGCGCGATGTACTCCACCGATCCCAGGAAGCTGCCGGCCGCGGTCAGCGCGGTGTCGGTGTCGCCGATCGCGATGCCGAAGTCGGTCAGCAGCACCTGTCCGTCGTCGGCCAGCATCACGTTCGCCGGCTTCACGTCGCGGTGCACGATCCCGGCGGCGTGCGCCGCCTCCAGCGCGTCCAGCAGCGCGCCGGCGACCAGGGTCGCGTGCGGCACGGACAGCGGGCCGAACGCCTCGACGTGCTCCTCCAGCGTGTGGCCGGCGACCAGCTGCATCACGGTCCACGGCACGCCGTCCTCGACCACCACGTCGTGCACGGCCACCACGTTCGGGTGGTCGCGCAGCCGGGCCGCGTTGCGGGCCTCGCGCTCGGCGCGGCGCAGGCGGTCGTCGGCGTCGGGCCCGGCGGCCGGCAGGTAGACCTCCTTGACCGCGACCTCGATGCGCAGCGCCTCGTCGGAGGCGCGCCAGACCCGGCCCATGCCGCCGGAGCCGAGCCGTGCCAGCAGCCGGTACCGGCCGCCGACCAGCTGCCCCGGCTCTGCCTGTCCAGCCATGCGCGTCCCCCCGGATCAGTGGTTTGTGTCGAGCTCAGGCTACGTGCTCATGCTTGCCGGGTGAGCCTACTGGCTGCGAAGTCAAAGGAGCGTTCACCCCAGTCCGCGCCGGTGTTCGCCCCACCGAACGATCTCGATCCCTGAGACGGGCGGCGGCGTGCGGCTATCCGGTAAAAATAGAACGTGTTACAGTTCTACGTGGAGCCAGGGGTGATGCGCACCACGCCCGGACCGCCCGGGAATGAATCGCGTGGCACACTGGTTCAGAACGACGAACGCGTGCTCCGGGGTCGGTGGAATTCCGAACCGGCGGTGACAGTCCGCGAACCGCTCGTTCGCTTCGGCGAACGGGTGGCCGATCCGGTGGAATTCCGGGACCGACGGTTAAAGTCCGGATGGGAGGCTGCACGCGACGGGCGTGCCGCCTCGCCGTGTCCGCACGGGACCGGCGCCGGTTCACGTCCCGTCGCGGCGTTCGCGACGGCTGCCGCCGATCTGGCGGAGTATGCCGTGGCGCGCCGCCTCCCCTCACGCACCCCCCTTCCCGGAGCCCGGGTTCGACAGGTTCGAACCGAGTGCCGACCGGCACGCGGATGAGGCGGATAGGGGAGCACACCGTGTTCACAGGCATCGTCGAAGAGCTCGGCCGCGTCGTCGCGCTGGACGTGGAGGGCGACTCCGCACGGCTGCGGGTGGCCGGACCGCTGGTCACCTCGGACGCCGAGCACGGCTCCTCGATCGCCGTCAACGGCGTGTGTCTGACCGTCATCGAGGCCGCCGACCAGGCCGCGCAGGCCGGGGAGTTCACCGCCGACGTGATGGCCGAGACCCTCGAGAAGTCCAGCCTCGGCGACCTCAAGCCCGGCGACCCGGTCAACCTCGAGCGCCCGATGAAGCTCGGCGCGCGCCTGGGCGGGCACCTGGTGCAGGGGCACGTCGACGGCGTCGGCACCGTGCTGGAGCGCATCCCGGGCGAGCACTGGGAGGTCGTCCGGGTCTCGCTGCCCTCGGCGCTGTCGCGCTACGTCGTGGACAAGGGCTCGATCACCGTGGACGGCATCTCGCTGACCGTGGTCGAGGCCGCCGCGGACTCCTTCACCGTGAGCCTGATCCCGACCACGCTTGAGCTGACCACGCTGGGCAGCAAGGGTCCGGGCGCGCCGGTGAACCTGGAGATCGACGTCATCGCCAAGTACACCGAGCGGCTGCTCGGCCTGGGCGACACCACCGCCGACCAGTCTGCGAGCGGCGTCTCCGGCGCCGCGGTGATCGGCGGGCAGCGGGCATGAACGACACCGACATACAAGGAGATCGCGGTATGAGCACCGTGGAAGCCGGTGTCGTGGAGGACACCGGGCACAGCGAGGTCACCGGGCACAGCGAGGCCACCGGGCACAGCGAGCCCATCGTCCTGGACACCATCGAGCGCGCGCTGAGCGAGCTGGCCGCCGGCCGTCCGGTCGTGGTGGTCGACGACGAGGACCGGGAGAACGAGGGCGACCTCATCTTCGCGGCCTCGCTGGCCACGCCCGAGGTCGTCGGGTTCACCATCCGGTACTCCTCCGGGGTGATCTGCGTGCCGCTGCCGGCCGCCGACGCCGACCGGCTCAACCTGCCCCCGATGACCGCGATCAACCAGGACCGCAAGGGCACCGCCTACACCGTCTCGGTGGACGCCCGCGACGGCGTGAGCACCGGTATCTCGGCGGCCGACCGGGCCCGCACCATCCGGCTGCTGGCCGACGCGGACACCACCGCCGAGGACCTGACCCGGCCCGGCCACGTCTTCCCGCTGCGCGCCAAGGACGGCGGCGTGCTGGTGCGCCCCGGCCACACTGAGGCCGCCGTCGACCTGTGCCGGCTGGCCGGGCTGCCGCTGGCGGCGGGGATCTGCGAGATCGTCGAGGACGACGGCTCGATGTCCCGGCTGCCGCAGCTGGCGAAGTTCGCCGAGCAGCACGGCCTGGCGCTGATCTCCATCGCCGACCTGATCGCCTACCGCCGCCGCACCGAGAAGTCGGTCACCCGGGCCGCCGAGACCCGGCTGCCCACCGCCTTCGGCGACTTCCGGGCCGTCGGATACCGCTCGGACGTCGACGGCATCGAGCACGTCGCGCTGGTCAAGGGCGAGATCGGGGACGGCGAGGACGTCCTGGTCCGGGTCCACTCCGAGTGCCTGACCGGCGACATCTTCGGGTCCCGGCGCTGCGACTGCGGCCCGCAGCTGCACGCCGCGCTGCGCGCCGTGGACGTCGAGGGCCGCGGCGTCGTGCTCTACATGCGCGGCCACGAGGGCCGCGGCATCGGTCTGATGCACAAGCTGCGCGCGTACGAGCTGCAGGAGCGCGGCCACGACACGGTGGACGCGAACCTGGAGCTGGGCCTGCCGGCCGACGCCCGCGACTACGGCACCGGCGCGCAGATCCTGGCCGACCTGGGCGTGCGCTCCATGCGGCTGCTGACCAACAACCCGGCCAAGCGTTCGGCGCTGGAGGGCTTCGGGCTCCAGGTGAACGGCCGCGTGCCGCTTCCCGGCAACGTCACCCCCGACAACATCCACTACCTGCGGACCAAGCGCGACCGGATGGGGCATGACCTGCCCGACCTGGACGAGGCGGAGGCCGACGCGTTGGCCGCGGCCGTCGTCGGCTGAGCCGGTACCGACCGTCGGTACCGACCACCGGTATCGACCACCCCTCAAGATCGGGACGCGATCCGCGCCTCCGGTCTGGAAGACTTGCCCCGCGCGGGACAAACACGCGGGGCCACGACAACGCACCAAGGAGTGAACAGAAGTGAGCGGAGCGGGAGCGCCTTCCATCGAGATCGAGGGTGGCGCCGACCTCAAGGTCGCGGTGGTGGCCGCGCAGTGGCACACCCAGGTGATGGACGGCCTGGTGGCCGGGGCCGAGAAGGCGCTCGCGGAGATCGGCGCGGAGCACGACCTGTTCCGCGCGCCGGGCTCCTTCGAGCTGCCGGTGGTGGCCAAGGCCCTGGCCGAGGCCGGGTACGACGCCGTGGTGGCGCTCGGCGTGGTGATCCGCGGCGGCACCCCGCACTTCGAGTACGTATGCGCCGCCGCCACCGACGGCCTGAACCGCGTGGCCCTGGACACCGGCGTCCCGATCGGCTTCGGCCTGCTCACCTGCGACACCGAGCAGCAGGCCCTGGACCGCGCGGGTCTGGCCGGCTCCCGGGAGGACAAGGGCCGCGAGGCCGTGGAGGCCGCGGTGTCGACCGCGCTGGTGCTGAAGAAGATCGGCGCGAAGCGGTGAACGCCTCGCCCGCAGCCGACGAACCCGTGGAGGTACGAGTGGGAACCGCGGTCCCGATCACCGCCAAGACCTTCGAGAGCCTGTTCGGCGAACTGACCGCCAAGGCCGAGCGCGGCGAGGAGGGCTCCCGCACGGTGGAGCTGCTGGGCCTCGGCGTGCACGCCATCGGCAAGAAGATCGTCGAGGAGGCCGCCGAGGTCTGGATGGCCGCCGAGTACGAGGACGGCGACCGGACGGCTGAGGAGATCTCGCAGCTGCTGTACCACGTGCAGGTGCTGATGCTGGCGCGTGGGCTGGAGCTTGAGGACGTGTACAAGCATCTGTGAGCTGGTGCGGGTGAGGGGCTTCGCGGGATCCGCGGGGCCCCTCACAGCTTCATCCCACCGAGTGAACACCCCGGCGCGCCCCGGCGACCTTGGTCGATACTGGCGGTGGAACACCGTCAACCACCGGTAACCGAAAGGTCACACGCCATGCTGCGCATCGCACTGCCGAATAAGGGATCGCTCTCGGAGGCGGCCACGGCGATGCTCCATGAGGCGGGCTACCGGCGGCGCAAGGACGGCAAGGAGCTGATGGTCGTTGACGCGGCCAACAACGCCGAGCTCTTCTTCCTGCGTCCGCGCGACATCGCCACCTACGTCGGGGCCGGTCGCCTGGACGTCGGGATCACCGGTCGCGACCTGCTGCTGGACTCCGGTGCCTCGGCCGAGCCGATCATGGACCTGGGCTTCGCCCGCTCCACCTTCCGCTTCGCGGCGCTGCCGGCGACGGTGGAGCAGGTGACGAAGGAGGGCGGGGTCGCCGGGCTGGCCGGGCTGCGGATCGCCTCGGCGTACCCGGGCGTGGTGCGCGAGTACCTGGCCGCCGCCGGCGTGTCGGCCGACGTGGTGAAGCTGGACGGCGCCGTCGAGGTGTCGATCGCGCTGGGCGTGGCCGACGTGGTGGCCGACGTCGTGGAGACCGGGACCACGCTGCGGCACGCCGGGCTGGAGGTCTTCGGCGAGCCGATCCTGACCTCCGAGGCGCAGCTGATCCGGCGGATCGGCGCCGAGGAGAGCCCGGCGGTCGAGCAGTTCCTGCGGCGGCTCAAGGGCGTGATCACGGCGCGTGAGTACGTGCTGATGGACTACGACATCCGCGCCGAGAACGTGGACCGGGCGGTCCAGGTCACCCCGGGCATCGAGTCGCCGACCGTGTCCCCGCTGCATGACAAGGGCTGGGTCGCCGTGCGGTCGATGGTCCAGCGCAGCGAGGCCCAGCGGATGATGGACGACTTGTGGGATCTGGGTGCGAGGGGAATCCTCGTCACGGATATCCTCGCGTGTCGGCTTTAGTTGTCAGGGTTCGGCGAGCCCGGGATGAAACGGACCAGCGTGCAGGTGACGGACAATCACGATCACGACCGCCAGGCCCCCGGCCCGCTCGACCCGTACAACCTCCCGGTCCCCGATCGCGTTCCGCCGCTGCCGGTGACGTTCCGGCCGCGGCGCACCCGGGTGGCGGTGCTGGCGGTCTCCACGGCGCTGATCGCCACCCTGGTCGTGGTGTCGCTGATACTGCCGGACACCGGCCCGACCGCCTGGTCGGTCCCCGAGCGGGTGGGCTTCGCCGCCATCGGCCCCCTCATCTCCGCCGGCCTGTACCTGCTGGCGCGCCCGAAGATCGTCGCGGACGAGGCCGGCCTGACGGTGGTCAACACCGTGCGCACGCAGCACCTGGAGTGGGCGCAGATCGTGCGGGTGAACCTTCGGCCCGGTGACCCGTGGGTCCTGCTGGACCTGGACAGCGGCGAGGTGCTGCCGGCGATGGGGATCCAGGCCTCCGGCGGGAAGGCGGCGCGCAAGGCCGCCGGGGAGTTGCGGGCGTTGGTGGATGAGCACACGGTGACCGAGCGGGACGACTGAGGACTGGCGACCGGCGACTGGCGACTGGCGACTGGCGACTGAGGACAGGCGACTGAATACCTGACTCCTGGAACGCAAAGAGCGCCGCAGCGAGATGCTGCAGCGCTCTTCTTATGAGCTAAGCGGCTGCGCTAAGCCGCGCCCAGCGAAGCCGTCGCCAGCTTCAGCGCAAACCCCAGGAACAACGACCCGATCCCGCCGGTCATCGACGCCGCCAGCCGCTTGCGCCGCCGGAACGCCGTCGCGAGCCGGTGGCCGGTGAAGATCAGCACGCTCAGATATCCGGCCGAGAACAGCATCACGATCGTCGACAGCAGTGCGAACGCCTCCGTCGGGTGCGCCGCGTGCGGGCTCACGAACTGGGTCAGGAACGCCAGGTCGAACAGGATCGCCTTCGGGTTCAGCAGGCTGACCACCAGTGCGCGGCGGAACGGGCGCTCGGCGGCCTCCACGGCCTCGGCCATCGCGGCGGCTTCGGCGGCCGGGGCCGCGGCGCGCTGGCGCCAGGCCTTCAGGGCCGCGCGCAGCATGCCGAAACCGAGCCAGGCCAGGTAGCCCGCGCCGAGGAACTTCACCACGTCGAAGGTCGCGGGCGAGCGCTTGAGCATCGACGCCGCGCCGGCGGCGGTCAGGGTCAGCAGTACCGCGTCGCCGAGGAACACGCCGGACGCGGCGCGGTAGCCGGTGCGAACGCCCTTGCGCGCGCCGACGGTCAGCACGTACAGCGAGTTGGGCCCCGGCAGCAGCACTATCAGCAGGGCGCCGAGCACGAAGGTCGGCAGATCAACAGTCCCGAGCATGCCGAGACTGTCTCATACGGCACCCCCGTCGTGTACAGCGGTGTCACTGGTCGGAACCGGCTGCACCGCTTACCGCTTGAAGTTCGCGAAGGGGTCCTGCCCCGGCGCCTCGCCGCCGTCCTCGGGGTGCTCCGCGGCGTGCTCCTCCCGCAGGACTCGCCGCAGTACCTTGCCGATCATGTTGCGCGGCAGGTCGTCGCGGAAGGAGATGAGCTTGGGGACCTTGTAGGGCGCCAAGTGCTGGTGCGCGAACACGTCGAGCTCCTCGGCGGTCGCCGACATACCCTCCGCGAGCTGGATCACCGCCTTCACCGTCTCCCCGCGGTACGGGTCCGGCACGCCGATCACCGCCGCGTCGTAGACGGCCGGGTGTTCGCGCAGCACGTCCTCGATCTCCGAGGGGTAGATGGAGAAGCCGGAGGCGATGACCACGTCTCGCTTGCGGTCGATCAGCGTCACGTAGCCGTCCGGGGACATCACCCCGATGTCGCCGGTGTACAGCCAGCCGTTGCGCAGCGCGAGCTTGGTCTCGTCCTCCTGGTTCCAGTAGCCCTGGAACAGCTGCGGTCCGAACACGACCAGCTCCCCGGCCGCGCCGATCGGCAGCACGCGGTCCTGACGGAACTCGTCGACGATCTTCACGTGCGTGTTCGGCAGCGGCAGCCCGATGGTGCCGGGCCGGGAGTTGGCGTTCAGCGGGTTGGCCAGGGTCACCGGGGAGGACTCGGTCATGCCGTAGCCCTCGGCGAGCCGGCCGCCGGTCGCCTTCTGGAAGGCGTCGATCGTGTCCACCGGCAGCCGCATGGCCCCGGAGATGCAGGTCCGGATGGAGCGCAGGTCGTACTTGCCGATCTTGGCGTGCTCCAGCAGCTTGGAGTAGATCGGCGGCACGCCGGGGAACACCGTGGGCCGCTCGTGCTTGACCGCGTCCAGCACCAGCTCCGGGTCGAACGTCGGCAGCAGGACCAGCGTCCCGGCCAGCAGCACGCCGGTGACCACGCACAGCATCAGGCCGTAGACGTGGAACAGCGGCAGCACGCACAGCACCGACTCCCGGCCCACCTGGGCGCCCTGGTCCCAGGCCTGCACCTGGTGCGCGTTGGCGACCAGGTTGCGGTGGGTGAGCATGGCGCCCTTCGGCCGGCCGGTGGTGCCGCCGGTGTACTGCAGCACCGCCAGGTCGTGGGCCGCGTCCACCGGTTCCTGCTCGACCGGGCCCGGCGAGGTGTCCATCAGCTCGGTGTACGGCACCGCCCGCGCGCCCGGCGGCAGCGGCGTGATCAGCCGCTCGCGCTTCTCCCGGGCCGCGCCCAGCGGCAGGTCCAGCAGCTTGCGCTTGAGCGAGGGCAGGAAGTCGGCCAGGCAGACCGAGATCACGTGCTCGACCGCGGTGCCCGGCCGGGCCGCGTCCAGGGTGGCGTAGGCGCCGTCGAAGACGATCGCCACCTTCGCACCCGAGTCGGTGAGCTGGTGCCGCAGCTCGGAGTCGGTGTACAGGGGGTTGCAGGCGACCATCACGGCGCCGAGCCGGGTGATCGCGAAGAAGGCGGTGACCGCGGCCGGGCAGTTCGGCAGCACCAGCGCGACCCGGTCGCCCTTGGCCACGCCGAGCGCCCGCAGCGCCCCGGCCAGCCGGTCGACGTCCCGGCGCAGCTGCTTGTAGCTGGTCTTGCGGCCGAAGAAGACCAGGGCGGCGCGGTCCGGGAAGGCGTCGGCCGCGTCGTCCAGGAGCCTGGTCACCGGGACGTCGGGGACGGTTACGTCGGTGGGCACACCCGCTGCGTAGAACCGCAGCCATGGCCGTTCCGCATAGGGATCGGGCACGGCGGTAGACGGGTCGGTCTGGCTCACAAGCGGAGTCAAACATGTATCGAGAAGCTTGTCAGTAGCCCTCTAGATGATTGAGTCCGATCGTTGGGCTGGTCAGTGGTCGTAAGCGATTAGTGATCGCTTGCTGGGTGCGCCGGTCTTGGTGTTGTGCCAGATCG
>NZ_JBGCCT010000047.1 GCF_041260665.1 Catenulispora sp. GP43
TGCTTCTCTCGTCGCCGGGGCGCTCAGCCCGCAACCACTGCAAACCGCCCGATCAGGGGCAACCCATCACGCCTGCGAAAACGGCGAAAGCCGAGTTAGTCTGCTTTAAAACAATTGATCGTCTGCTGAGAACTGTCACAGGTCCCGGGCGTGACGCAAGCCGACGATGGGGTGGTAGTGGAGGCTGCTGTCGTCGGCGCGCCAGCCTTCGCTGGCAGTCGTGCGTCCCTCGAGCAGCACCAGTTCGCGCAGCAACGCGTTCCGCTCCCACGCCGGAGGGCATTCCACGACCGAGGCATGACCGCGGACCCAGCTGCTGGGGACCGGGATGCTGTGCTCCATGAGCGTGCGCACCCCGGCCGCTGTCAGTGGCTGGCACAACGCGATCTTGCCCGCTGGATCCAGGCTCTGGTTTCCGTCGGACTGTCGGTAGACCAGCAGCACGCGGGCACTGTCAGCGCCAAGACGTGTAACGATCAGGTCCTCGTCGAGCTCGTCGCGGGTCTTCCACAACTCCGAATACAGGTTTGTCGGGTTGGGCTCCGGCTCGTTGATGATGATGTTCCCGGCCAGTTGTTTCTCGGCCAAGACCGCGCCAGCGTATTCCAGGTCGGCCTTCCACTGATCAAGACCAGTCTTGTCGGAGAGGTTCCCCGGCTGAGCGAACACGTCCCCGTAAACGCCATCAACCAGAGCCTGCACGCCTTCGGGCACCTCGATCGCGGCACCCTCGTGCTCTTTCAGCAGCCGACGGGTATGCCGCAGGAGGCTGTCGTAGTACACCGAGCCCCACGCCCTAGGCAGCTCGTACACGTCGTCGCCGTTCACCGGATCCAGGACCACCAGCCTCGGATCGTTCCCGACCCAGGCCGGACGCGTGGCGCGCAAGTGGCGCTGGCACCGGCCGGCCCTCTGGAACAGCAGCGCGATCGGTGCCAGGTCGCTGATCACCAGGTCGAAGTCCAAGTCGATGGATTGCTCGACCACTTGCGTCGCGACCAGCACCGCACGCGTCGGACGGGTGCCGCCGTTTCCGGGCTTGCCGAATGCCAACTGCACCTCGTCGGTAACCGTCTTACGGCGCAGGGCCTGAAGGCGTGAATGCAGCAACCGGACCTCGACCGGTTCGCCGCCGGCAGCGTTCAGCGCCTTTCTCAGGTGTTCGAACGTTTGCTGGGCCTCGGCCACTGTGTTGCAGCAGACCAGGACGCAGCCGCCTTCGTCTCCGGCAATGCCGGCCAGGCGTTCGGTGATGAAGCTCAGCCGGTCCCTTTCACCGCCGGTGCGCGTCACCGCTGCGATCTCGACCTGCAACTGGTGCGCCCGCGCGCTGCCGACCGTCACCGGCTTGCCTACCTCACCGCTGATCCCGTCGACGAACAACCAACCCGGGTATGGGGCCGCGACCGGCGTCAAGACACCTGCTCCCGCGCCGAGCACGCCGCGGCGGTAGGCGTCCACAACGCTGTGCGCGATCCGGCCGGACAGCGTCGCCGACATCACCACCACCGGCACCCGCATCGCGCCCAGCCAGGTCAGCAGCCGCAGCAGCAGCGCGTGCATCCATGGCCCATAGCTATGTGCCTCGTCGATCACCACGACCTTGCCGCACAACGCCGACAACCGCAGCAGGTTGTGCCGCACAGGCAGCACGCCGGCCAGGATCTGGTCGATGGTCAACGCCCCCACAGCCGCCAACAGGCCCCGGCGACCACCCCGCAACCACTCCGAGGAGAACGCAGCGACCTGCACGTCGCTGGCTGTGGCGTTGGCCGACACGGAGGCCTCGGCGAGCTTGTCGAAGTCGCTGTTCAGCCACGACAGTCCATGCACCAGCCCGATCGAGGCAGACTCAAGAAGGTTCCGTCCGTCGCAAAAGCCTGACAGCCGGGTGAACATCGCGTCGGTCGTCGCCATTGTGGGCAGCGCGAACACCACTCCCCCGGCGTCGGCGACCTGTGCGAAACGCAGCGCTGCCAGCTGCGCCGCCTCCGTCTTGCCATCACCAGCTGGTGCGGTGATCAACAGCATTCCCGGACCGTGAACCTGCTCAGCGAGCCCTTCAATCAGCGAGGACTGCAGCAGGTTCGGCTCGAACCCGAAGCGCTCGCCGAACTCCGCCAGCGTCGGCATGTCCCGAAACCGCGCCCGGCCCAGGCCCGCGGCGGAAACCACAGCCGGAGCATCGAGCACAGCCTGATCGAAGTGCGCCTGCAACTGCGGCCCGGTCGCCTCCCAGTCGGCATCGGGCATGCGCGGCTTGATGAAACTCACCTGGCTGGCGAGCCAGTCGGCCACCACTACCAGGCCAGCCAGCCCCGGGATCTCCGCACCGGGCAACGCAGACTCCGGCACCGAACCCGCGCCACCACCGATCACCCCCCGCAGCGCTGCCGCGTGAGCCTGACACTGCACTTCCCAGCCACCAGCCCCCAACGCGGCGCCCTTGTACGCCCGCGGACGCCGCAACTCGTCATGCGCCAGCGGCTGGTGCAACCGACCATGGTGCCCACCTAGCAACTGCGCCACCACATGAGCCAGCTCATCCCGGCCGGCCGGGTAGCCCAAGCGCGGAAGCACCTCGGCCAACACCCACAGCGTCGCATCGTCGTGCCCGAACCTGAGCTCCTCCTCCGTCAACCGCTCTGTGGCGAAGCCAGGGTCGGTTGTGAGCTCCTTGTACAGCTCAGGCACCTTCGCCTGAAACGGCGGTGTGGCCTTTCCGATGTCATGCAGCCCAGCCCAGAACATCACCAGCTCACGAACAGCGCCAGATGGCACACCGAGACTGTCGGCCAAACGAACAGCCCTCGAGGAGTCGTACCAGGTATCAAATAAGGCCCCGGCCATCGCGGCAGTATCCAGCAGGTGACACACCAGCGGATACGGTCCCGGAAGCTCGCGATGCTTACCCCACAGGCAGACGTTCACCACGCCAGCTGGACTGCCTGCCTGAGCGACCGGATCAGATTGATCTTGCACGCTGGTGTTCCTTCGGCGCCGCCGGCCACAACCGGGACTTAAACCACCCGGGACCGGGCAGACCACAAGCCAAACAGAGCCCACTGACAAAGCACGCGATCCGCCCCAGGACAGGAGCCACGGTATTCTGCCGGAACCCGACACGACCTGATTGCTAGAGGAGCCCTTCTTGCTGGCAGCCTTTATCGCGATTCGATAACGCCAGCGAATCGTCGCAGCTCGGGAAGGGTTCTCTCCGCGCAGGCGGAGGTGGTGCGTCTGGCTGACCGCCGCCCCGGCCGACCGCGGCGTTCTCTCCGCGCAGGCGGAGGTGGTGCGTAGGCGCGTCCCCACACAGTACGACGTGAGGCGTTCTCTCCGCGCAGGCGGAGGTGGTGCGTCGTCGCGGAGACTTCGCAGGTCGCCGAGTCCGTTCTCTCCGCGCAGGCGGAGGTGGTGCGGCTACGGCCAGTGGGAGCCATTTACCGAGGCCGTTCTCTCCGCGCAGGCGGAGGTGGTGCGCGGGCAATGAGGCTCGGGGTGTCCTCGGCGGGGTTCTCTCCGCGCAGGCGGAGGTGGTGCGGCGGCGGTGCGGGCGGTGGCGACGTTGTTGTTGTTCTCTCCGCGCAGGCGGAGGTGGTGCGTCGATCGCGGTGCGGTTTACCGAGGCGTAGAAGTTCTCTCCGCGCAGGCGGAGGTGGTGCGGGACGAGCAGCATGACCGAGATCCCCACCCTTGTTCTCTCCGCGCAGGCGGAGGTGGTGCGCTGGCCAAGCCGCCCGCGTAGACCCCGGCCTGGTTCTCTCCGCGCAGGCGGAGGTGGTGCGACGTCCTGGCCGCGCAGGGTGCCGGGCCGGTCGTTCTCTCCGCGCAGGCGGAGGTGGTGCGATGCTGTCGGACCTGGCGACGCTGGATCAGGGGTTCTCTCCGCGCAGGCGGAGGTGGTGCGCACTACTCGCCGCGTACACACGGCAGCAATAAGTTCTCTCCGCGCAGGCGGAGGTGGTGCGCTGCCACCGTAGCGCGACGTGAAATCGCCGGTGTTCTCTCCGCGCAGGCGGAGGTGGTGCGCAGTTGTCGCCGTGCACGCCGCCGTGTGTCTCGTTCTCTCCGCGCAGGCGGAGGTGGTGCGCCGGTGAAACCCGTCATCGGCTGGTAGGTGCCGTTCTCTCCGCGCAGGCGGAGGTGGTGCGGCCTCGCCCGGCACCTCGACGTCTTCGTGGTCGTTCTCTCCGCGCAGGCGGAGGTGGTGCGGCCTCGCCCGGCACCTCGACGTCTTCGTGGTCGTTCTCTCCGCGCAGGCGGAGGTGGTGCGTCCCGCTTCGCCTGCGCGTCGGTGATGTTCTGGTTCTCTCCGCGCAGGCGGAGGTGGTGCGCCACTCAGGCGGCGCAGCAGGCGACGACGGCCGTTCTCTCCGCGCAGGCGGAGGTGGTGCGTCGTTGTCTGTGGTCGGCCGCCGCGCCCACCCGTTCTCTCCGCGCAGGCGGAGGTGGTGCAGTAGCGAGCCGCATTCAGACGGCGGGCGCTCGGTTCTCTCCGCGCAGGCGGAGGTGGTGCGTTCGAGAGCTGCGCCTCGGCGAACTGCCCGAAGTTCTCTCCGCGCAGGCGGAGGTGGTGCGGGGGCGCGGCGGTGAGTGAGGTCGACGAGCTGGTTCTCTCCGCGCAGGCGGAGGTGGTGCGCTGTCGAACTTCCTGCTGATCGGCCCGGCAACGTTCTCTCCGCGCAGGCGGAGGTGGTGCGGATCGGCTCGCCGGTTTTAGGGTTGATGCGCTGTTCTCTCCGCGCAGGCGGAGGTGGTGCGGCCCAGCCGCTGCCATAGCTGCTGCTCCATCGGTTCTCTCCGCGCAGGCGGAGGTGGTGCGCTCTCCGCGTACTGCGGGTTGAACCCGCTGTTGTTCTCTCCGCGCAGGCGGAGGTGGTGCGTCGACGCAGGCAAGGGACGTGTGGTGCGGCTGGTTCTCTCCGCGCAGGCGGAGGTGGTGCGCCTACTGTTCGGCGCTCACGTTCCCGGCGCCAGTTCTCTCCGCGCAGGCGGAGGTGGTGCGGCGCCATTGGCGACGTCGCGAGCTCGCTGATGGTTCTCTCCGCGCAGGCGGAGGTGGTGCGACGCGCGGGAGGGTTCCGGCCGGCTCGACTTCGTTCTCTCCGCGCAGGCGGAGGTGGTGCGTCCAGGCTGTTCATGTTCTCTCCTCGGGGCGGGTTCTCTCCGCGCAGGCGGAGGTGGTGCGCAATTCGGGGCGCAGATTGTTCGCCTGGAGTTGTTCTCTCCGCGCAGGCGGAGGTGGTGCGGAGGGGCGCTGCGAAGCTCCGGTAATCCGTGAGTTCTCTCCGCGCAGGCGGAGGTGGGGCGCGCAGGCGTGCGGTACGCCGGTGATCTCGGGCGTTCTCTCCGCGCAGGCGGAGGTGGTGCGTTCGACGTCGACGACGACAGCGAGTCGATCAGGTTCTCTCCGCGCAGGCGGAGGTGGTGCGTACCTGGTCGAAGGTGGCCGGTCGTTCACCAAGTTCTCTCCGCGCAGGCGGAGGTGGTGCGCCGCTCTGGCCATGAGGTCGTCGTAGTCCGGGTTCTCTCCGCGCAGGCGGAGGTGGTGCGGCGCGCGGGGGACGGGTCCCCGTCCGCGGTGTGTTCTCTCCGCGCAGGCGGAGGTGGTGCGATGGTGGTTCGAGTCCACCGTCCTACCGCTTCGTTCTCTCCGCGCAGGCGGAGGTGGTGCGGCGCCGGTGGGGGCGGAGACGCCGTCGAGGGCGTTCTCTCCGCGCAGGCGGAGGTGGTGCGTCATCGAGCTGACGCAGGGCCTGCATCAGGTTGTTCTCTCCGCGCAGGCGGAGGTGGTGCGGCGCTGGACGGCCTCGGCGACGTCGTCCAGAAGTTCTCTCCGCGCAGGCGGAGGTGGTGCGGCCGGCGGCCGGTCAGCGGCCGCGCAGGCGGTGTTCTCTCCGCGCAGGCGGAGTTGGTTCGTCCACGGCCGGGCGTGGCAGGTCGTCGTCGACGGTCTCTCCGCGCAGGCGGAGGTGGTTCGCCGCCCGCCGAGCCCTGGGTCTGCACGCCAACGGTCTCTCCGCGCAGGCGGAGGTGGTTCGTCCTTATTCTTGACGACAGTGACGATCCATTTGGTCTCTCCGCGCAGGCGGAGGTGGTTCGGCCGCGGGCATCTCGGCCAGCGCCAGGAACGCGGTCTCTCCGCGCAGGCGGAGGTGGTTCGCCGGAACGCGAGGGGATGCCGTCGCTGCCCGAGGTCTCTCCGCGCAGGCGGAGGTGGTTCACACGCCGCCATGCCTACGATGCCGCGTACCCTGGTCTCTCCGCGCAGGCGGAGGTGGTTCGACATTCCGCGGACGGCTGAACTACATGACCCGGGTCTCTCCGCGCAGGCGGAGGTGGTTCGCCGCAGGGCGGGGACGATGACCGACTGGGACGGGTCTCTCCGCGCAGGCGGAGGTGGTTCGAGTGAGCAGGGCCATCGGGCCTCTCCTATGCGGGTGTCTCCGCGCAGGCGGAGGTGGTTCGAGTTCCGGCCTGCTGACCCTCGGCGTGGACCCGGTCTCTCCGCGCAGGCGGAGGTGGTTCGCTCGGCGACGGTGGGGTGGCCGGATTCAGCCGGGTCTCTCCGCGCTGGCGGAGGTGGTTCGATGCTCTGTGACGACAAGGACGTGCCCACCAAGGTCTCTCCGCGCGGGCGGAGGCGGTTCGCCCCCGCCGCGAGGTGCGGACGGGGGCCGAGTGGTCTCTCCGCGCAGGCGGAGGTGGTTCGCAGACCGAACGCCGTACCGACTTCGACCTGTCGGTCTCTCCGCGCAGGCGGAGGTGGTTCGTTGTCCCCGGTGTCATGCCGGATGATCGCCTCGGTCTCTCCGCGCAGGCGGAGGTGGTTCGTTGTCCCCGGTGTCATGCCGGATGATCGCCTCGGTCTCTCCGCGCAGGCGGAGGTGGTTCGGGGTCGAGGGTGGTGCAGGCGTCGGTGGCGCCGGTCTCTCCGCGCAGGCGGAGGTGGTTCGCCGTGGCCGGCGATCTGGTGTTCGGTGAGGTGGGTCTCTCCGCGCAGGCGGAGGTGGTTCGAACTACGCCGAGCTCCAGGCTCAGTTCGCCGAGGTCTCTCCGCGCAGGCGGAGGTGGTTCGTACGCGCGAGCGTGCCGGGGAATTCGACTTCCGGTCTCTCCGCGCAGGCGGAGGTGGTTCGCCGCTGGACTGGCTGCGGGCCAAGGCGGCCGGGGTCTCTCTGCGCAGGCGGAGGTGGTTCGTGGATCCGCATCAGCCCTGCCTCTTTTCTGCTGGTCTCTCCGCGCAGGCGGAGGTGGTTCGACCAACCGGACCCCCGGCGCGCCGGCCGCCGCGGTCTCTCCGCGCAGGCGGAGGTGGTTCGTTCAGCCGGCGGATGGGCTGGGCGCTGCTGGCGGTCTCTCCGCGCAGGCGGAGGTGGTTCGCTGCTGTGGATGGGGATCATGCACTTCATCAAGTGAGTTTCGTCTACTGGTTTGGCCCCGGTTCAGCCTTTCGTGCGGCCCCGGTTGGGAGCTGTGTGCCGGGTTGTCGTGAGCTTTTGATGTGGCCCCGGCAGGTTCAGTCTTGACGGTGTCGTGTTCGGGTGGTTGCTGGACGTGGTCGACCAGCTGTGCGCAGGCGGTGATCAGGCTGTTGAGGAAGGTCGTGGCGGCGGCGTGGTTGCCGGGAAGTAGCAGGTGGACGCTGCTGTAGTCGCTGGTGGTGATCTGTATTCGGCTGTGGTGGTCGAAGTCCTGCTCGACGGTGGTGTCGGCGTTGACGATGATGTAGCAGGACACGATGCTCATCGTCCGGTCTCCTTGGTGCGGGCGCGGTTGGCCTGGGTGGTTTTGAGCCGGTAGGAGTCGGTGCCGGTCTCGATGATGGTGGCGTTGAAGGTGACGCGGTCGACGATCGCGGCGCAGAGCCGGGGGTCGGTGAAGGTGGCTGACCATTCGGTGAAGGTGGAGTTGGAGGCGATGGCGATCGAGGACTTTTCTTCGCGGGCGGTGATGACTTGGAAGAGGAGTTCGGCGCCTCGGCGGTCCAGTCGCAAGTAGCCCAGCTCGTCCAGGCAGAGCAGGTCCAGGCGGGTGTAGCGGGCGATGGTGCGGGTGAGTTGTTTGTCATCGGCGGCTTCGGCGAGTTCGTTAGCCAAGGCGGCGGCTGTGGTGTAGCGGACCCGGTGTCCGGCTTCGGCGGCGGCGATGCCCAGGGCGATGAGTAGGTGGGATTTGCCGGTGCCGGAGTCGCCGATCAGGCATAGCGGGCGGCCCTCGCGGATCCAGGTGCCGCCGGCCAGGGTGTGCACGACCGCGGGGGTGATGTTGGGGTTGGCGGTGAAGTCGAATTCTTCGACGCGTTTGATGCGGGGGAATGCCGCAGCCTTGACCGCGCGGATCTTGCGGCGTGTTTCGCGCTCGTCGCATTCGGCGGCCAGCAGGTCGGCCAGGAAGGTCTTGTAACCGGCCTGGTGGTGTAGTGCTGTGGCCACGGCGTCTTCCAGCCGGTCGCGCATCACCGGCAGGCGCAACAGTCGGCAGGCTGCGTCGATGCTGGCGGTGGCGGCCTGGTCGGTGAGTTCGTCGCGGGTGCGAGCGGTGGCGGTGGTGGTCACGGGGTGCCTCCGGTGTCGGTTCCGGTGTCGGTTCGCCGGTTGGGCAGCAGGTCGTCGTAGGCGCCCAAGGTGGGCAGCGGCCTGGGCCGCAGCTGGATCACCGGGGCCAGCGGCGCGTCGTGGGTGCCTGCGGCGTCAGTGCTGTCGGCTGCCTCGGGCAGGGGCAGCAGCAGCCCGGTCTTGCCGCCGGTGTCGATGGCCACGGTGGGCGCGTCCGCGATCCGCCTGGTGATGATCTTCACGGCGTCGGCGGTGAACGCCCCGGACTCCTTGGCCGCGGTAAGCCCGGCGACCAGGTCAGGGTGCGCCACGTGCCGGTGGGCCAGCAGCACCTCGATCAGTTGCCGCGTGCCCTCGGCATCGCCGTGTGCGGCGCGGGCGGCGTCCCACCATGCCTGGTGGGCGTCGGTGAACACACCCTCGGCGCGGGCGGTGGCCAGCGGCACCGAGCCGGGCAGCGCCCCGGGCTTGCGCAGCAGCAGCTCCAGATAGTCGTCCAGCACCAGGCGATCGTTGCGCTTGCCGACGATCCGCTCCCGGCACCAGACCTGCCGGCCGCCGTGGAACACGGTCACCACATCGGCCTGCACCCGGGCCCGGACCTCGGCCCCGATCAGCGAAGCCGGCACCGAGTACCAGTTGGTGTGAATACCGATCCGGGCATGGTCATCCACCCTTAGATGCATGTCGGTGAACACCTGGAACCCCTCAGCCGGCAACGGCTTGAGCAACGGCCGCTCGGCGTCGAAGTCCGCACCGACCGTGGCCGCGCGGCGGGCAATCACCCGAGATGCCTGGTTGGCGTCGATCACCGCCAACCGCTCGTTCAACTCGGTCAGGGACTCCACCTTCGGCACCGGCACGAAATGCCGCCGCCGGAAATACCCGACCTCGCCCTCCACCCCACCCTTCTCATGCGCTCCGCCGATCCCGGGGGCGCAGTAGAAGGCGTCGAACCCGTAGTGCTGGCGAAACGCCGTCCACCGCACCTGCTCGACACGGTTGCGCCCGACGAGCACCTTGTTCACCGCCGCGGTCAAGTTGTCATAGCGGATCTGCCGCGTCGGCACCCCGCCAAGCACCTCAAAGGCCGCGATATGCCCGGCTAGGAACGCATCCTGGGACTCGGCCGGGAACACCCGGTGCACCGCGAACCCCGAGAACGACAGCCGCATCACGAACATCCGCGCCGTCACCAACTTGCCGCGCAGCACGAACGCCACATCCCCGAAGTCCACCTCCGCCTCCGCGCCCGGCGTGCGCGTCTGGGGCACGAACCCGGCCCCCGGCCCGGAACCCACCGCCACCCTGATCTCCACGCGCCGCCGCTTCACATACCGCTGCACGATCGAATACGACAACTGCGCCCCGCACTCGGCGATGAGCCGCTCATGGATTCTTGAGGCGGTATGCCGCTGCTTGCGTGGCGCCGACAAGTCCTCCACCAGCCAGGCGTCGATCTGCGCCTTCCACGGACCCAACGCCGGAGCGCTACGCTGCGGCGCTTTACGCTCCGGCGGCAACGGCGAGGCCAGCGCCTGATGCACCGTGCGCCGATGCACCCCATACTTGCGGGCCAGCCCCCGCACACTCATCCCCGCGTCGTGATCGAAACGGATCGCCAAGAACAGATCCACCCTGGACGCCAATCCGCCCCTCCACGCAGCCCGACAGCGACAACGCCAGCCGGTCTACCCGGAGCAAGCACATAGAAGACGGACCCGACCCCAACGAGTGACCCACCCCGGAGCCAAATCAGACGCTCATACCGGTCACGCCCTGCACACCCAGCGGGGCCAGATCAGACGCCTTACTGGGTCCATTTCAGAGTCTCAGACTCACCTCCTCGTTGTCCTTGGACCACTTCAGCTGGATCACCAGATGGACGGAGTTGGCGACCATGAGAGCTGTGGATGCCTGGGACAACCGTTCTGGGGCCTGCGCGGCGTAGGAGGCGAGTTTCCCGAAGGCGCCGCGTGAATCCGACGCGTGGATCGTGGCCATGCTTCCATCAATGCCTTGTGACATGACGTTGCATACCGATACGACTTCCTCGCCCCGGATCTCTCCCAGGATTACGCGGTCGGGCGAACCTCGCAGCGCCATCCGTACCAACTCCGCCTGGTTGATACCGCCGACGTTTTGAGTGTTCGGGTACTTGACCTGGTACGCAGTAACGTCGGGATGCTGCTCCGGGTGATACAGCCCAAGCTCATAGACGTCTTCGATGGTGATCAGCCGCTCGTCCGGCGGGATCGCCGAGGCGAGCGCGCGGAGCATGGTCGTCTTACCCAGGCCCGGCCCGCCAGAAATAAGGATGTTGAGCCTCGCACGGACGGCAGCCTGCAGGAACTCGTACAGCACGTCGTCGAGCGTGCCTAGATCCCGAAGTGTGGCGAGCGAAGCGTCAGGGAAGCGATGACGCCTAATTGAGACAGTAGGACGATCACACACGCCCATCGCGGCGAACAAGCGCGAGCCGTCTCCCAACCGAAGGTTGATGCTCGGCTTCTCCTTGTCGAACCGTCTCTCCTCGGCGCCCGGGCGGGCGGCGAGCCTGCGGATCAGCTCGATCAGTTCGGCGTCGGAGGCTGCGACTGGCGTCTTCCCAGCCGCCCGACGTCCGTCGGAGAACTTCAAGCGGACGTTGTCACATCCATTGCAGTTGATGTTCTCGACGGATAGATCATCCAAGTACGGCTGAAATCCGCCATGGCCGAACAACGCGTCGACCACCTGCCCGGCGATCCGCCCCTCCGCCTCGGCGTCCAGGTACTCCGCCCCAACCGACAACGATCGCTTGGCGTGCGTCCCGAGCTCGTCCTCGGTGATCGCCGCGACCATCTCCCGCCGGCGTTGTTCAGGAACAGGCCGCCCCGTCAGCTCTTCCTCTTCCTGACACAACTCGGCCATTCGGAGGCCGACTGAGGTGGCGATCTGGGAGCCGATTCCGGCTTCCGACTTGAGGTTGATCTCAGTCACGCAGAAGCTCCTACCTCTTCAGCGATACGGGCAGCGTTCGGTGTGGCACCGTCGATGAGCCGTCGCTCGATGAGCGCGCTCCCGATGCCAGCAGAGGCCTCTCGGAACGCGATCTGAGCAGGGCCTCGCCGTAGCCGGTCTGCAAACCTGGACGTGGTGCCAGTCGGAAGCAGCGGCAACGTGCCCCAGACCGGTAGTCCCAGCAGCTCCGTCAGCTCGGCTGGCGAGTAGCCAGACCCGACCAGCACCAGCCCGACGTCCCGATGAAGCTGCTTAATCTGCCCGAGGACAGCCTTGAGCCCCAGGGCGTGCTCGACCACCGGCCGGATTACAAGAATCAGCGACTCGGCACAGGCCAGCACTGCACGCGTCTCGATGTCACGCGGGTCCAACCGTCCGCAGTCGGCGAACACGGCAGCTTCCGAATCCGCAGCGACCGTCGACAGCAGCCCGCCCGGCTTCGCAAGCGCCGCAATCAGCGGACGCAACCGCTCGCCGTCCTCCGGCGCAGTCACCACAGCGGCTCCGGCCGACGTCGTGCATGCGTGCTCACCCAATAGCCGGGCATCCCCGCCGTGTCTGGCAGCACTAGCCAGGGCCTCAATCGTCCGCGGCCCAGGCACCAGAAACCGACAGGCCACGGATCCGCCGCGCGGGTCGCACTCCAGGACCACTGCACGCTGCGGGCCGGGCCAGGACTCGGCGAGCGCGAGCGCGGTCGTTGTGACGCCCGGCGCGCCGCGCCACGATCCCACCGCGAACAACATCAGTTGCCCGCCAGCGGCGGCAGAACGGCAACAGACACTCCGGACGGACCGGCAGAGGCAACTTTCTGGAACGAGTTCTGGTCCATCAACAGATCGGCGACCACTCCGCCCTGACCGTCGACTCTCCCCACCTTCGTCACCACCGCGTACGTCGGTACCGGCGCCGGGGCGGCTGTCGCAGGATTCGTCGTCGTCACCGCCGGCTGACTGTCGCCCACGATGACGACCTGGACCCGATCACCGGCTGCCAGGTCCAGCGGGTAGGCGCCGGCCCGAAGCGCCACGGCCAGTTCGGCTTGCCCCGCGGGCGGGAACGTCGCTTTCCCGATGTCCGAGACGTTCAGTAGCGTTCCCGGCGTCAGCGGAACCGCAGCAGTGCGACCGATCACCTTCGAGGCCAGCGAAGCATCGATAGCCCCCACTCCCGCGTCGGCAGCCACGGGGATTTTGCGCAGCGCGTCGGAGGTGATCGTCTGGCCTGCGGCAAGAGGCTCCGCGACCACAAGCACAGGCGACTTTTCGCTAAGCAGTCCCGAGCCCGCGGAGAAGCCGATCGTTGTCGCAACGACCGTCAAACCGCCACCGATCGCCCACGGCAGCTGCATCCTGCGCGGCGCCGACAGCAACCCCGCTCTCGACTGCTTCTTGCCTACGGGGCGGGACGGATCCTGCGCAGTGCAGTCAGGCGAGGCCTGGCCCGGACGCGTGGTCTGTGTGGTCATGAACGTGCCCTGTGTCTTCTTCGTCGTCGATCGCGTCAGCTTGAGACATTGGTGACGAGTGCTTGAACTTCGGCAACCTGCACCTGCGTGCCGGACGATGTTCGAAGGTTCGGGAAAGTCCCGCCGCTGTTCCCGGTCCCCGACCACGTCACCTGCCAATCCACCGTCGCGGTCACCGGGAAGGACTTGTCCCGTGGCGTCGCCGTCGGCCGCTCATACGTGTATCCACAGGTTGAGGACAGCAGCGGCGGATGCACCGACGGATCGGATGGATACGGCGTCCCAGGCCCACGGCACGTCACGCTCCCACCGTCGCCCATCGACCACATCACGGACACCGGCTCCGCGGTCGCGGTCACCGACACCCCGCCCGCCGACGCGCTCGCGGTCACCGGAGCCCACGATGCAGCGGGGATCGAGAGCCACAGCGGCATCCCGACCAGTTCCGGTCGCGTATTCGGTGGGCTCAAGACGAGCGTCGGAGTCGGAGGCTTCAGCTGCTTGTAGGCGACTTGGGCGAGGGCGGATGGTGTCAGAGGAGCCGCCTTGGGGACCCAGACAACCTCGCCGACCGTCGGCGTCGAGGCCCTGCCCATCACGTCGATTGCGGGTCCAGAGCACTGTCTCAACATCCAGGAGCCAGCTTCACCAGCGTGCGCGTCAGCTGGGCTCATAGTCGGCGGCGGAACAAAGCTCGGGTCAGGCCTGAACTGGCAGAGCGGGCGCGGCGACTGCACTGTCCCGGAGGCCGCGTGCGCCACAGCAGCGCTGCCAGCGGCCGGCCCAACACCCGCGCCCAGGTCGCATTCCGTGCTTTGACAGTCGACCTCGGCAAACGTGTCGCTGATGACCGCAGACTTGGAGTGCTGACTGGCGGGGCCGGATGTCGTCGGGAAAGGCACAGGGGCCGGAACCACGGCTGCGAGGACCATCGCGACCGCCCCCACCGAGGTCAGCATGTCCCTGCTGGATGGAACACGAACTTGGTGACTTTCCACACGCCGTCGATGTCATCAACTTGCACATCAGCCGCGTGCCGACCCCCAACGCCTGGAACCTGGGTCCCGTCGGTCTTGTACTGAAGCCAGGAGGTCCCATCAGCACAGTCCGCCAAAATCGCCTCAGTCGGAGCTCCTGCCGGCGTCAACTTCACGACTCGTGGGCTGTCGACAGGCTGGCCCTTGCTCACCACGCCTTCAGCCTGTGCGGCAGCCACAGTCCTCACGAGCTGCGACAGCGCAGCCCCGCTGGTATGCCGCGTCAGCGTCGGATCCTGGTAGTTCGAGGTCTTCGACACCGCCGTCCAGTCCGCCATCATCCCCTCGTATGCGGCCAGTGCATCCCGGCTCGCAATCGACGCCGGGTCAGTCGGCAGGGCGGCCGTCGACGGCGTCGCCGTAGCCCGCGGCGGCGGTGACGAAGTACCGCAACCGGCGGTCAACACGGTCAGAGCACATGCAACGAAGCCTGCACGAACAACATCCTTCCCCGCCACAGCGATCCTCCCGAGTCAGGTATCCACGCGAGCCGCGCCGACTCGAGAACTTGATGATCACTACTTCAGTGCATTGATAAATGCGGCAAAAGGTGCGAAACGCTAACACCACTCGAAAGAGTTAATTAGTGAGATGAGCAGGTAAGCGCTAGCAAGCGAACCGTGCCTCTGGCCGCCCTAGAGAAGAATCGCGACCATGGCCCCGGCCACCAAGAACGGCCCCAGAGGGATACGCGCGTAGTTCCCACGACGGGCGCTTGAGAACACGATGAAGATCGCCGCAAGTACAAACGCGACGAGCATGCCAGCGTAGACCGTCGTCCAACTCCGAAAACCAAGAACCAGCCCGAGAAGGCCGGCCAACTTGACGTCGCCCAGCCCCACCCCGCGCATGAACGCCGCCACGAAGAACAAGGCCACGAGCACGACCGCAGCTGCGGCGGCCCGCTCCATCGATCCTTGGTTCGAGGACGCAGCCTCGGCGACGCTAAGCAAAATGACGAGGATAGGATAAGAGGGCAGCGTCAAGCAGTCCGGCAGCTTCCCCGTAGTAGCGTCGATCGCCGCCATCGGTACGCCGACGACGACGAAGTACAGATAGGCAGGAAGCAGAGCGGTCATAGCGGGGTGCTCAACCAGCAATAAGGGGGCGAAAACCGCGCCGACGCCTGTGCACATCACCAACACCTTGCGAAACAATCGCGGCATCCAAACCGAACCAGGATAGCTCGCACCAGAATATAACTAACTTGCTTAGTTTTGGGCATTTGCAGCCGTGTCGTCACGCTCGCCTCGCTTTCGAGGTGAGGGAGATGCTGCCGACATCAAGGGGTTGAAGCGATTCCCACGTGGGTAGGGATGGTCCCAGCTGTCGGCGGTTCGTGCTGGCGAGATCTCGAGCAGCCCGCGCGGGCATACGCCCCACGTGGCCGGACAACACAGGCACAGACACGATCGACGCCGATGGCGGCGGCCGTGGCTGGGGCCGCCGCAGCTGGTGTATGACCAGGCTTCGAGTAAAACAGAGCTTTGACGTCAAAGTTCGGTAACGGCGATAATCGACTCAAGGCGAGCCTGAATCACACGCTGTTGGCTCGCCTCTTCTCACGAGGGGGGACGACGCCGGTGGAGCCAAGGTTCAATCGAGCCGGAGCGCAACTTCGAACCTTTGTCGACCGGGTAACGGCTTTCGCTGCGTTCCGCGAGGAGCAGGCTCGGAGCCGGGACGCGGTTCGCGTCCTCGACCTCGTGGGCGTCGGCGGGATCGGCAAGACCCGGCTCCTTAAGGAACTCCGGGAGTCCGTGAAAGACGAAGCCCGAACCGCCCTGCTTGACCTTCAGGTCCCGGCCATGCGGCAACAGGAGGCTGCGCTCGCTGCGCTTCGCCGCGAACTCGGGCGTCAAGGACTGCGCTTCGACCGCTTTGATATCGCCTATGCAGTCCTCTGGCAGCGTCTGCATCCTCACCTGCACATCAGCCGAGCGGAGTTGCCGTTCGTCGAAGAGGGCTCGATCCTGACGACGGTCCTCGACGCGGCAACCGGAACACCTGTCTTCGGGACCGCGATGACCATCCTGAAGATCATCAAAAAGGCCCAGCACCGGGCCCGCCAGCGCTATCGGATTCACGAGGACGAGAGGCTTAAGAGTCTTGATGACCTCGGGAACTCGGAACTCGTCGACGCAATCACCTACTTCTTCGCAGCCGACCTGCGTGAGAACCTCGGAACGCAGTCGTTCGTGCTGTTCATCGACGCCTACGAGGCGCTTGTCCCTGAACCCGTACGGGTTGGTCGTGCTTCCAATGCCGACGTCTGGCTACGAGATCTGGTCGTCCAGTTGGACAAGTTTCTCGTCGTCGTCGCAAGTCGCGAGCCACTGGCGTGGGAGCAGCACAACACCGACTGGTCCAGCGTCGTCCGCTATGCACGAATCGACGCGCTCCCGATGGACGCGCGAATGGAGCTCTTGACCTCATCAGGCATTGCCGACCCGATGGAAAGGGCCATGATCGCCGACGCAAGCGCAGGCGTGCCCTTCTACCTCCACCTGGCCATCGACACCCGAACTCATACTGGTCAGTCGACGCTGTCCATCGGTTCAAGGGAAGAAATCTTGCAGCGGTTCCTGCAACACGTTTCAGCCAACGAGATCCGGCTCCTGGAACTGCTCAGCACCGCCCGCACGTTCGACTTCGAGATCTTCAGGGAACTGGCGAATGCCTACTCGCTTCCGTCAGACCGACTGACCTGGGAGTCCGTGACTTCGTACTCCTTCGTCTACCCGGCTAGCTCAATGGGCTGCCGCCTCCACCAGCTCATGCGGGCCGAGCTCCGACGCCGGCTACCCAGCGCCGTCGAGAACGACATCGCGACTCGGCTGGCGGCAATCTGGTCACGGCGCGCTGAAGAGACGGACGGCGACGGCACAGCTGAAACGGACCCAGGCCGCGCGCTCCGCGAAAGCATCTACTACCGCCTCATCGCTGGCGACCTGGACGGCGAGCAGTTGCTGACGACGTCCGACCGGGCCTTCGAGGTCGGCGGACGGCAGGCCAGCGATGGCATTCGGCTCGACCTGGAAAATCATCTCGTCGACCGTGGTGGTAGCGGCGATCCTGACCTGGCCACGGCGGCGCTCGCCCTAGAAATCGAAGCGGCACGACTGCTTGGAGACGGCGCTCGTGCCCGATCCTTGACCGACGGTACCGATTGGCCGCTAGACACTTTCGCGGGCGCTCGCGGCGCGATCGATACGGCAAACGTCTTGCGTGTAGACGGGAAGACCTCGGACGCCTACGCGCTCTACAAGGATGTCTGGAATGCCGCCAACGGATCCGCGCACTGGCGCGCCGGCGCTTGGATGGTTGACCTCGACATCGCTCGTGGGCGGTTCAGCGAGGGGCTCGATCGCGCCGCAGAGATTCTCCGGGATTGCCCCGTAGACGACTACGGGACCCGCGCCACGATCCAAACGTACATGCAAAACGGGTACCGCTTCACGGGCGACTTCGAGCAGGCATGGGTTCATCTGGCTCGCGCCGAGGCCGACTTTCAGAAGATCGACAACCGGGTAGGGCGTGCCAACATCCTCACCCTCAAGGCCGAAACGCTGTCTTTCACAGATCCGGTCGCAGCACTCGATGCCGCGGCCGAGGCCCTTGCAGCGAACACGGACATTGGCTCCCGCACTTCGATCGGGAAATGCTACACAGCCATGGCTGTCGCGCTCACACAGCTCGACCGGTATGCCGAGGCTCAGGCGGCCCTCAACACCGCGTTCGACGAGCTCGAACGCGTCGGATACCGATCGGGACGTGCGAGAGCTGCGGTCTACCAGGCGTTCCTAGAAGCGCGGAACGGCGACCTTCGCACCGCCGTTGACGCCGCACGTCGTGGGGCAGCCGGCCTCGAGGAGGCAGACGTTTACCCGACGGTTATCATTCTCGCCCAGCAGCTCATGCTTATCTTGGGGCTCGACGAGATTGACATCCGCCAAGCGTCAGAGCGCGCCCTCGCGCGAGTCTCCTATTCGGGCGGCTCAGCCCAACTCGTTGAGCGGCTCCATACCCTGGCGCAGCACCTCACGGGAGCTGCCGGTTAGCACTCCGGCAGCGCTTGATGGTCAGGGTGGAGTCTAGCCTCGTCGCCGAAAATGCCGGCGCTGAGCGCGTTTCTGATGAAAACGGCGCTTGGTAGTCCAGCGATCGTGAACAGCAGTTGCTGGGATCCTGGTTTAGCGGTCCGGCACCCCGAACCCAAGTAGCCGGACTGCCAGCTCCGTCACCGACGTTACCTCGGGCCCCGCCCAACCGACAGCGCGTTCCGATGCATCGTGATCAGCCCAGTCGTTCGGTCGGAACAGAATCGCCTTCATGCCGACGCGCGCAGACCCAGCGATCTCATCGCCGCCACCATCACCGATGTACAAGCACTCCTCCTCCGCGACCTCAAGCCGCCGGGCCGCCGCTCTAAACAGAGCCGGATCGGGCTTCCGGGTGTGCTCTCGGCAAGAAAAGACCGCTGCATCGACCAATGTCGCGATTGGGAGCGCGTCCCAGATCGACGGCAACTCGATGCCGCAGTCGGTCACGAGGCCGATCCTGAGGCCGGCCTTCCTGAGCTGAGAGAGCCCATCAACCACGTCATCTCGGACGGCACAGACGGAGACGTAGCTCGTCAGCCGCTCGGCGACAGCTTGCCTAAGACTCTCCTTTGACGGACTGTAGCCGGCGTTTTCGGCAACCCGTTCGAAGAACGCAGCAAGGTCGTCGTCAACACCAAGCACGCGGTCGGAGTACGCGACGTCAACCGCCCGGATCCAGTCCGTACGTGGAATCCCGAGCAAGTCCGCCGTAGCGTGCTTCTCCGCATCCCGCAGGCTCTTAGGCCGACTCGGCGTCAAGGTACCGAAGAAATCGAAAACCGCAGCGCGGACACGATGCATGGCACAGAGCGTACGGCACTTAAGGCTCCAATGGCCGATCGCCAGCTCGTAAGGCGCTTGCATCTACGAAACACGGAGGACGTCCCGGATCTCGTGGAACTTGGATAGTGGTCCCCACCGACATTCGCTAAGTGGTAGATCGGGTGGAACACCACATTCAATCCGATATGCGGGGGACCGCCGTGAAGAAGGCCGTACCCAACCTGCGCCTGGTCGCCGATGCCGACACGGCAAGCGGGCCTGCGGAACTGCCCCTCGAGCTGCCTGGGGTATTCAGCGACATCGCCGCCGTGGCCCGAACGACCTGCTGGCGATGAGCATGGCCGCCGGGGTGACAGGCGATGTTAGACGCCGAGGTCGAGCAGCTGGTCAGGCCCCGTGGCAAGCACGACGCCGGGCGCATTGCGGTGCTTCACGGCCGCAAGCGCGGCTCGGTCGAGTTGGGCAACCGGCCGGTTCAGGTCACCCGGCCGCTGGTGCGCAGCGTCGACGGCGCCGAGGTCCAGCTCCAGCCCTACAAGCCGTTCGCTGCCGAAGACCAGCTCTCGGCGGTCATCATGGAGAAGATGTTGGCCGGGGTAGCGACCAGGCGGCATGCCTGCACGCTGGAGCCGGTCGGCACCAGGGTGGGGACACGGCGAAGTCCACGTGCTGGTCAGCGGCCTCCCACCGGTTCGTCGCGGCGACAAAGACCGCGCTGGCTGAGTTGCTGGCCGCTGACCGTCCCGGGCTGGACATCAAGGTCCTCATGATCGGCGGGGTGCACATCGGCGACCACTGCATGGTCGTGGCGCGCCCGGGATCGGCGCTGACGGCACCAAGACCCGACTGGTCCTGTGGAAAAACGCTGCGGAGAGCACCGCCGTGGTGAAGTCGCTGCTGGCAGATTTGGTCGAGCGCGGGGTGTCCGCCGGGGGCAGGCTGCTGCCCTCGTTGACGGCGGCAAGGCACCGTCCGCCGGGCTCGCCAGCAGTGAGCCGGGCAGCGGATTGTGGACCTTTGGCTTATGGCGCTAGCGCTCATAGAGCTGTGGCTGATCCACGAATCTGTTAGGTATCGAGGCGTCCGGCGGCGCGAAGGAGCCGTGGAGGGCGGCCGTTGTTAACCATCTGATGCAATAACGCGAAGCCCTCATTCTTGCTGATGAGAGTCTTGTTGACCGCAGCTTCTATAAGATTGCCCGTTGTGCGCGTGGTGATGCCATTTCGACTCGCATAGCGCAATGATTCGAGGTCGTCTGAGATCCACCATGACCCGGCGTATTCGTGCCAGGTGAGGATCACGTGGCAGGTCTGGGCCTCTCCGAGGTGCCTGAGCGGCTGGTGCAGGGTGCCGCCGAAGACTGCGCGGCGCGCTCGTTCGATCTGCAGGATGTCGTCGGGATCGGTGATCTCAATCGGTTCGCCGAGCAGGTGCCCGTTGGCGAGGTCACCGAGCGCGGGGACGAAACGCGCAGACATCGACGACTCGTTCGCGACCGCATCGGTCCAGCGACCGAGGCCCTCTAGGAGGGATTCGAGTAGATCAAGGCGGTTTACCGCACCGAAGTTACACAGAACCGTGTTGTCCGGAAAAAGGAATCTGGTCATCTGGCCTCGGGCGCTCCCTCGGTCGATTCGAGTTCGTGCCTGAGTTCATCCACATCCCGGTCCAGCAGATTAGCGTACGGACGCAGTGTCGCCGCGCCAGCCTCGTATGCCGAATAGCAGTCCTGCGCGAGCAACCGCGGGACGCGTGGAGCTGCGGCTTCGACCACGTGCTGGGCAAAGCGTGTGCCGAATCCGGCGAGTCGCGCGGCCTCTGCGCTGGTCGTCCGCTTGAATCGGTCGCAGGACCCTGCATCGATCAGCCGCAGCTTGAGCAATCGGTATGCCAGCGTCGAGGGACTGACACCGAATTCGCACACCATCTCCGCAAATGACCGCTCTGTCAATGCTGCCTGGCCTACGGCGGATCGAATGCGTGCCTCAGGCATCAGGAACTCAGACGCGAAGGCGTTAGCACGCATCTCACTCGGTTCCCGCGCCCGGTCACGATCGTAGACATCGGGGTCGACGTGAATTTCCTGGTCGTCTCCGGCGAGTAGGTGGCCGAGTTCGTGCGCGAGGGTGAACCTCTGCCGGGTCGGCGTCCGCGATGTGGCGAGGACGATCAATTTGACGTCCGGGGTACAGGCAGCCAGACCGTCGAACCCGGCGCCCAGCTCGACAATGGTCACGTCCGCCCCGAAAACATCTTCAATCGCGGTAGCCAGTGTGCCCGTATCGACCGTGTCCCCCGCCCCCTGCATCCGTGCCCGTGCCTGAACAGCGAGAACGCGTCCTTGTTCGTCGTATCTGCCCTTGGCAACCGTGACGACGGACTGCCATGTCCGGCCATAGCCGAGCGCAGTCATATCGCTTCGCAGTGCACTGTATCGCTCGGCGGCTGCGAGGGCAGCCTCCGCGCTGCCTCCGGTCCCGCGTGCGGCTGTGGCCGCCAGGGGTGACTGCTCGCCAGTGATGAGCCAGTCCACGGTGACGTCGCACTCTTCGGCGATTCGGGCGAGGTCGAGGGAGGAGAACCGGCGCGTGCCGGTGATCGATTTGGAGAATTTGGACTCGTCGAGCCCGATGCGCCGGGCGAACTCGCGGCGTGTCGCACCGGACGCTGCTACGAGGTCGAGTACGCGTTCGGAGAGACTGGGCATGAGAGCAGCCTAGCGACCGCCTTGCGAAAATCGCAAGGCTGCTGGAGGATGAAGCCTCGGGCAGCGATGAGGGGAGATTCCGTGACAGCCGCGGCGGAAGCCACGCAGGACACCACAGGCGGGATGCCGCCTGTGCCGGAACCGGGGCAGATCGTCACCGTGCGAGGCGCGACCTGGGCGGTGGCCGATGTGCGCCGGCAAGGACTCCCGCGCAGCCCCGCCGACGAGGCACAGCCAGGTCTGTCACACACAGTGAGCCTTCAGTCCCTTGCAGAAGACCGTCTGGGGCAGGAGCTGACAGTCGTGTGGGAGCTGGAGGTGGGGCACACGGTGGCGCCGGACCAAGGGCTACCGCAACGCGTCAGCCCCGACTCCTTCGACGATCCGAACACCCTTGCCGCCTTCGTCGATGCCGTCCGCTGGGGAGCGGTGACCTCTGCCGACGCGAATTCCTACCAGGCTCCGTTCCGCAGCGGCGCGAACGTCGAGGCCTACCAGCTTGAGCCGCTACGCCGAGCGCTCCAGTCATCACGGACAAACCTGCTGCTCGCGGATGATGTCGGGCTCGGCAAGACAATCGAGGCCGGCTTGGTCGTCCAGGAGCTGCTTCTGCGTCATCGCGCTCGCTCGGTGGTGATCGTCTGCCCCCCGAGCCTGGCCCGCAAGTGGCAGGACGAGATGCTCGAGAAATTCGGCCTCGACTTCGTCGTCGTGAACAGTGAGTTGCTCGCTCGGGTCCGCCGGACCCACGGCCTGGCGGCGAACCCGTTCCGACTCTACCCGCGGGTGATCGTGAGCATGGCGTGGCTGCCGTCGCTGCGTGCCCAGCGGCTGTTGCGCGACGTCTTCGCCGATGTCGCGGACACCGCTTCGGCTCGGCGTTTCGCCTTCGACATACTCGTCGTCGACGAGGCTCATCACGTCGCCCCTGCCAGCCCGAACACGGCTCCAGGTCAACGCGGCTATGCGGTGGACAGCCAGCGCACAATCGCCACAAAGGCGCTCGCGGACAAGTGCGAGCACCGGCTCTTCCTCAGTGCCACCCCACATAACGGTTACACGGAGTCATTTACCGCGCTTATGGCGATGATCGACGGCCGGCGGTTCAGCCGTGGTGCGAACCTCGACGAGCGGGCACTGGGCGATGTGGCCATCCGGCGCCTCAAGACCGACCTGCCGGACAAAGGTTTCCAGCCCCGCGAACTGCACACCATTCCGTTCACGCCCGGAAACAGCGAACAGACACAGTTCGAGCTGCTACATCGCATCCTGACCGACAGCGCCGAAGCGAACGGGACGAAGAACTCCGGCGGCATGGCCGGGATGCTTCTAAAGAAGCGATTCCTGTCGAGTCCCTGGTCGTTCGCCCGCACCCTGGAGTTGTACAAGGATGCGCCCGAAACCGGGTACCAGCCGCGTTTGGACGACGATGAGGACTACTACGCCGAGGTCCTGGGCAGCGGCCAGTCCGACGAGGAAGAGGGCGATGTCGAGCACCCAGAGTTCACCGCGCTGCGGCAGAGCAAAGCCACCGATCCATTGATCACTGCGCCGACCGGCGCAATTGAGAAGCTCATCGACTGGGGCTCGGGGTTCGAGCACAGAGCCGACGCAAAGTTGGAGGCTTTGATCGCCTTCTTGGACGGCGTGTGCCGGCCCGATGGGGAGATCTGGACCCGTGAGCGCGTCGTCGTCTTCACGGAATACGCCGCCACTCTCGACTGGATCGCTGGTGTATTGATCCAGCGCGGCTACCGTGACGTGCTTGCGACGATCCAAGGCAGCACGCACTCCGACGACCGAGAGCTGATCCGCTCGCAATTCACCGCCGATCCGGCCAAACACCCGGTGCGGGTGTTGCTCGCGACCGACTCGGCCGGCGAAGGTATCGACTTGCAGACCTACTGCTTCCGGCTGGTCAACTTCGATATTCCGTTCAATCCATCGCGGCTGGAACAGCGCATCGGCCGGATCGACCGGTACGGGCAGCCGAACCCCCCGCAGATCTATAGCTTCTCGGTCGTCGACAACGCTTCTCAATATGCGAAGGATCTGAAGGCCCTGGTGGAGCGGGTCGTCGTGAAGATCGGAACTGTTGGGGACGACCTTGGGTCTGTCAACGAGGTTGTAGACAACGATGTGCGTAGCTACTTCGTCCCGTCTGCAGCCGGCCGCAAGACCAAGCCTGCCCCAGCGGACTCTAACGAGAGCGGCAACGCGGTCATCACCCGCGTGCTCGCCGGTGGGTTGGCGCTCAACCGCCAACTCACCGAATTATCGCGCAACTACGCCGAGCGCAAGAGCGAGATGCACCTGACCGCTTTCAACGCGCGACGCGTCGTGGAAACCGCGCTCGAGCTAACGGCTCAACCTCCACTTATTGCGGACGACTCCTTCGCGGAAGACACCGACGCGCCTGTCTACCGTATTCCCGGGCTGAGCGCAGCCTGGCAACCGGCGTTGCGTGGCCTGGATACACGTCTGGAACCGGGCGTCCCCCGGCCCATAACCTTCGACGACGCAGTCGACCTGAACTCCAATGAGCTGGTGTACATCCACCTGGGTCACGCGCTCATGCAGCGTTCCACCCGAATCCTGCGCAGCGCGCTTTTCGACGTCGACGCCAGCGTCAACAGGGTGACCGCCGTCGTGGCGGAGGGGCTACCGGAATCGTGCGTGGCCGCGGTCTCACGCCTGGTCCTCGTCGGACGCGGCGGCCTGCGTCTACACGAAGAGGTTTTCCTCACTGGGATCCGGCTGCACGGCAATGCCATGGCCGAAGCCAAGGTTGAAGCGGTGCTCGACGAAACCCTCGACGCGCAGAATCTGGACCTCGCCGGTCGCGATGTCCGGAAGGCAGTCACCGAAATGTGGAATGCCCCGGACTCCCGGCTACGCAATCGACTGCTGACTGCAATGTCACGCAAGGCCGACAGCCGTCAGCAGCAGGTCACCGAGGCGCTGGAAGCCCGGCGCGATGCGGACGTCACCCGCGTGCAGGAGATCTTCGCAGCGTTCCGCACCAACCTGCGTGAATCCAGGGAACGCTTGAACCAAGAGATCCTCTCGCAGGAAGAAATGCTGTTCACCGATGACCAGCAGGCGCAGCGGCGGCGTGACTTGCGCGCGATCGAAGACCGGCTGGTCGGCCTCGGCGATGAGGAGCAACGCGAGATCGCCGCGATTCGTGAGCGCTACCGGGATATCCGGCCGCACGTCTCGGCGGCGGCCATCGTCTTCGCCATCACACCGGCTGACGCCGAGAGCGGAAGGGTCAAGGCATGACCGCGAGTCGCTACGGCGGTCGGCGCACACCTCCAACGGGTACCCAACTGCACCGCAACTGGCTCGAACTCGTCGATCGCGACGGCCCGTTCATCGCGGTACCGGCGCTCAAGCGGGTCTGGCCGCAGGGCATGCCGCAGCCGAAGGATGCCACCCTCGCGGTGCTGAAGGATTCGAAAGCCGCCTTCGAGAAGGCCTGGGAGCGGTGGGACCGCGGACGTACTGAGAACGCGACATCGAGCGACGAACAGGCTGTGGCTGCACAGCTCGATCATTACCGTCAGGAACGCGACCGCTGGGTGGAAACCGTCCTGCGAGATGTGTTCGAGTGGGGTGAGTACTACACGACGGCCGTGTCGGTTGATCCCGTGCACTCGCCGGACCACTCGGTAACAGTATCCCCGACGGGTGCGCTGAGGCGCGGTGATGAGACTCCGGTGCTGGTACTCGTCGTGGATCCGGTGGATTCGCTGCGTGAACCGCTCACCGACGGCTGGGCCACCACGCCGATCGACCGTACTGAGGAACTCCTGCGTACCAACGGTGTGCCGATCGGGGTGGTGACCGACGGCCGGTGGTGGGCAATCGTCAGCGCACGCCAGGAGACGGTGGCGGCCTCCGGGATCGTCGACGCGCAGACCTGGATCGAGGAACCGCAGACCCGCAACGCCTTCATCGAGCTGCTTCACGTACGCCGTCTGCTCGGCGGAAAGCCAAAGGATCGACTGACCGAATTGTTCGGCGAATCGGTAGCCGCTGCCGAGGAGATCACCGAGGCACTTGGCACCCAGGTGCGCCGGGCAGTGGAACTCCTTGTGCAAGCGCTGTCCGAGGCAGGGCTCGAAGCCCGTCGAGCGGGTGCTGCAGACCCACTGCCCGAGGAGCGCGGGCAGGTGTACGAGGCCGCGGTCACCATCATGATGCGGGTGGTGTTCCTTCTTTTCGCCGAGGAACGAGGCCTCCTGCCGACTAGCCAAGCGTTCGTCAGCGGATACGGCATCAGTGAGGAGCTCGACACGCTCGACGCGCGGGCGCGGGAGGAGGGCGCAGAATCGCTGGACGCCACCCATCTGACCTGGCACCGGCTGCTCGCCACCTCGTGCGCGCTGTACGCCGGCGCGAGCTTCGAGGACATCCGGATACCATCGTATGGCGGGTCGCTGTTCGATCCCATCCGGTTCCCGTTTCTCGACGCACGCAGTGCGCAGGGTCCGCTTGTCATCACGGTCTCTGACCGGGTGATGCTCGAAATGCTGCGCGCTGTGCAGATCGCGAAGCTGAAGGGACAGTCCGCGCGAATCTCGTTTCGTGACATCGATGTCGAGCAGATCGGCTATATCTACGAAGGGTTGCTCGGCTACACCTGTAAGAACGTCGATGACGAGACCGGTGTGGTGCTCGGACTGATCGGCAAGGAAGGCGAGGAACCGGAGATCCCGCTCGCCGAGGTCGAGCGGCTTGGGCACCTGCACGCGGGGACCGATGCGTTAGCGGAAGCGATCCGCGAATGGGTCAAGAACCACCAGCCCGCGGCCACCGCCTCGACGAAGGCCGCGTTGGCCAAAGCGCTCAGGGACGTCGGCGCAGTCGAGGACGCCGAGCGCGCCCTCCGCGCGATCACAAGCCCCGACGAGGAGGAGCTTCGCGACCGGTTGCGCCCCTTCGTCGGCATCATCCGGCGCGATCTCCGAGGCCGGCTGACGGTCGTGCGCCCGGGTGGCGTGCTCGTTGCCGAGTCGCCGTCCCGATCGTCGGCCGGCGCGCACTATACGCCTCAATGGCTGGCGAAGGAGGTCGTGCAGCACACGCTCCAACCGCTGGTATACAAGCCGGGGCCGTACGACCGCCCAGAGGACGAGGGCTGGGTGCCGGTGTCCTGGGATCAGATCCTGGAGCTCAAAGTCGCGGACATCGCCTGCGGGTCGGGCGCCTTTCTGGTCGCCGCGGCACGCTATCTAGCCGAGCGCCTTGTCGAAGCTTGGCAACGGGACGGCGTGTCGATAGGGACGCCTCAGGAGCAGCATACGCATGCGATGCGGACCGTCGTGGCGAACTGTCTGTATGGTGCGGACATCAACGGTATGGCCGTGGAGATGTGCAAGCTGTCGTTGTGGCTCGTCTCGCTGGACGCGAAGCTGCCTTTCTCGTTCGTGGACGACAAGATTCTGCACGGCAATTCGCTGCTGGGCCTCACGGACCGAAGGCAGCTGGAGTACCAGCACATTGCCCCGCTCCCCTCGATGAAGCAGACGTTGGACCAGTTGGACGTCGAGTCGACGTTGCGTCGCGCCACTGCAATGCGCCGTCAGTTGACGAGCGAGGTTGACGACGCCGACCCGCAACGTTCCGCGACGGCCAAACGGCGGTTGTGGCGGGATTATCAACAGCTGGTGGGTCGCCTGAACGAGGTCGGGGACGCGGTGATCGCGGCCGGGCTTCGGAGCGAGAAGGACAACGGCAAGCCAGGGAAGAAGCTGAAGGAAGCATACGAAATCCTGAGCTATGCGACCGGACTCGCCTACGCCGACGCGGATCCGAAGCGAGCGATGCTCGACGAAATCCTCAAGAAAGGCCTAACGCCCCAGGTAGAGACGGACTACGAACGTTGGCAGCCGCTGCACTGGATTCTGATGGTGCCGGATGTCATGGAGCGCGGCGGATTCGATGCGATCATCGGCAATCCGCCGTTCCTAGGTGGGCAGAAGCTCACCGGAGCAATGGGAACGAATATCCGAGACTGGTATCTGAACGTGCTGGCCAGCGGGAAGAAGGGTAGTGCCGACCTGGTCGCCTACTTTTTTCTGCGGGCGTTGTCCCTCCTCAACGAACGAGGAAACATCGGGTTGATCGGGACGAACACCCTTTGGCAGGGTGACACACGCGAGGTCGGACTGGATCAGATGGAGCGCGACGGGTTCACGATCATGCGAGCTATCCAAAGCCGGTCCTGGTCGGCGGCCGGAGCTAGCGTGGAATACGCGGCCGTATGGGGCAGTCGACGCAAGGTTGCTGATATCGCCCCACGCGTAGCTGACGACATGAACTGCCGGGCAATTACGACGCTGCTGGAGCCCGCCGGTCGCGTCGAGGGCAAGCCGAAGCGTCTGGCCGAAAACACAAAGAAGACATTCCAGGGATGTAATATCTTGGGTATGGGCTTCGTGTTGGAACCGGAAGAGGCCGCAGCCTGGATCAGTGAGGACTTCAAGAATAGTGAGGTCCTGTTCCCGTATCTCAACGGTGAGGACCTCAACTCCCGACCTGATACGTCCGGCTCACGCTGGGTCATCGACTTCAACGACCGAACTCGAGAAGCAGCCCAGACTTACGCCTTGCCATACGAGCGCGTTTTGGAACGAGTTCTACCAGAGCGAGCCCGCAACAAGGTCAAGCAACGCCGCGAAATCTGGTGGCAATTTACGCGTAACGCACCAGAGATGCGGAAGGCAATTGCCCGGTTGGACGAGGTGCTGGTGATCGCTCGCGTTAGCAAGACCGTAATGCCATTGCGGGTCCGAACCGGCCAGGTGTTTCACGAGAAGCTCGTGGTATTCGCAACCGATTCGTTCAGCGATCAAGCGCTCTTGTCATCCGGGTTGCACCAGATGTGGGCGATCAAATATGGAACGACGATGCGGGTTGATCCGACCTATACTTCGTCCGGCATTTTCGAGACCTTCCCGCGTCCGGCCGGTACTGAGCGTCTCGCCGAGCTGGGCCATGAACTCGACACTGTGCGCCGTGAGATCATGCTGCGCCGTGGCCTCGGCTTGACCAAGCTCTACAACCTCATCAACGACTACAGCACACCAGATTCCACCGACGCCGATGTCGCTCGCCTACGCGCCATCCACGTCGAGCTCGACCAGGCCGTCATGGCTGCCTACGGCTGGTCCGATGTCCCCTTGGATCATGGCTTCCACACCTACCGGCAGATGACCCGCTGGACCGTCAGCCCGGAAGCCCGTGTCGAAATCTTCGACCGGTTACTGGAGGAAAATCACCGCCGCGCGGCCGCTCAGGGCGACGTGGTCTTCGACGATGACGCCGACCCCGAGGACGAGGGGGCTGACGAATGACCCAGCCGGCGCAGCAGCGTCAGTACCAGCTCGCCTCCGAACCGGACGGTCGTTCCGTCACCGTTCGCAAGAATCTGGTCGACATTCTCGAGCGCGAACTCCTCGGCCCAGCAAACGGCCCGGAGGAAGTACTCGAAGGCGCACCGGATGTGGCCTATCTCATCGGCCGGATCGCTCCCTTCCGACTCGAATCGCCGCGCACCCGGACGGAGGCTCCGAGCTCCGCCGACGAGCCAGATGCCGCTACCGACGTCGGCGACGCACTCGACGCTTATGAGGGCCGTGGAGTCCCGATGACAGCCGTCGACGACAGCAGCCCGGGCTCCGAGGACGATGAAGTGGAGGACAGCCCACAGCAGCGTGGCTTGATGATGCCGGCATCGATGGGGCTCCGCTGCCAGATCGCCGACGACGTCACCGCCTTCACAGTCACGTCCTCCTGGGGCCGCTACGAGAGCTTCAAGGAGCCTGATCGTGCCAAAGGCGCCGATGGCGAAAACGAGAAGACCGCCGCTGCGGGAACCCGGCGCTACAAGCGCACCCCCATTGAGATCACGACACCGATCGTCATCGCCGACCTCGATCCCCGGCAGACCACCACGATCCAGCTCCTCGACACGGTCGTCTTGCGCGTCGACCGCTACGACGACCCGAACAATGCCAGAAAGCTGATCGAGATCGCTTTGTGCAACGACCGCGTGTCACCGCGCAAGATTCCGGTCGATGCGTGGCTCTACCAGGCGAAGCTGCACGTCACGGCCGACGGCGAACCCGCGTTCGTGCCGGTGAGCGACCGGCTCACCGACACCCGGCCTGAGCGTGACGACGAGCTGCGTCGCCTGCGCCTGCAATACCGGGATCGGCTTGAGTTCGCGGTGGGCCGCACCTGCTCGGTGGACTGGAAAGTGGAGTCCCCCGACGACCGCCGCGCAGTCGCGGTCTGGACGACCTGGCTACCCACCGCTGAGACTCCGCAGACCACAGCGGAGGAGATCGGAGCTGCGTTGCTCGACATGCGCGCGCTGGCCGAGGCAAGCCGCGAAGAGCTACGCGCGGGCCTGGCCCCGATCGTCGACGAGTACACGAGCTGGCTCGACATCCAGGGTGCGCGTGCTGAAGGGCTCCCGGACCACCTTCGCGAGGATGCAGCCGAACTCGTCGCGGAGGCACGTAGAGTGCAGCATCAGCTTGCCGAGGGGCTGGATCACCTGTTGTCCGATGACGAGGCGCTGCGCTGCTTCCGATTCATGAACCGGGTCATGGCTGATCAGCGTGTTCAGACGCAGGTCGCGCGAATGCGTGCGAATGATCCCAGCCTGAGCTACGAATCAGCTCGGGACAAGGTTCTCGGCCAGGGGCCAAAGGCGCACTCATGGTTCACGTTCCAGCTCGCCTTCGTCCTGATGCAGCTGCCGATGCTCTCAGATCCCAGCCTGCCTCGCCGTTCCGGAACAGACCCGAAGGCGCAACTGCTGTTCTTCCCGACTGGCGGCGGCAAGACTGAGGCCTACCTTGGTCTGGCCGCATACACCTTCGCAATCCGCCGCCGTCAAGGCATCATCAATACGCCGGACGGCCCGCTCGACGGCGGCGCCGGGACGGCCGTTCTCATGCGGTACACATTGCGCCTGCTCACGGCTCAACAGTTCCAGCGTGCGACCGCACTGGTCTGTGCGGCGGAGCTCGCCCGCTTGGAGGACGAGGCAACCTGGGGTCGTGAGCCGTTCCGTATCGGTCTCTGGGTGGGTACGGATGTCAGTCCCAAGCGCTTCGACGAGGCGGACCAACAGCTTGCCCGTGCCAACAAGAGCGGCGGAAGCTCCAGGCTGACAGTTCTACAGCTCAACCGTTGTCCCTGGTGCGGCACACCGATCGGAGCACGGGATGTGAAGCCGATTGCGGAGAATCGCCGCGTGTTTGTGTACTGCGGTGATGATCTCGCCGAATGCCCCTTTGCCGAGGGCGGCACCGTTTCCGAAGGTCTTCCCGTACTTACCGTGGACGAGGAGATCTACCGGCTCGCGCCGGCTTTCCTGATCGCCACCGTCGACAAATTCGCCCGGCTGGCCCGCGAAGGCGAGGCCGCTTCCGTGTTCGGTCACGTCGCACGGCGTTGCGAACGCCACGGATTCGTCCATCCCGACTACCCGCAGTGCGATATCAAGGTCGGGAACAAGCATCCGGCGAAGTCCGGCCTGCCTGCAGCGGCAGTGCGGCAGTCCGCAAGGCTGCGTCCGCCAGATTTGATCATCCAAGATGAGCTCCACCTCATCAGCGGAGCGCTCGGGACCACCGTCGGGCTGTTCGAGGTGGCGGTCGACGCGATGGCGGCATGGCAGGATGCCAGCGGAAAGCCGGTGCTGCCACTGCTGGTCGCCTCCACAGCCACCGCGCGCAATGCCGCCGATCAGGTCAAGGCCTTGTACGGACGGGACATCACCATCTTCCCGCCGCAGGTGCTGGATGCCGGTGCGACGTTCTTCTCGAAGGAGCAGCCGATCGATGCCGGTCATCCGGGTCGCCGCTACATCGGCATTTCAACGACCGGCGTACGTCTGACAACCGCCGAGATCCGCATCGCGGAGGTTCTGATGGCCGCCGGACAATTGTTGCTCGACCGGTCTGGAGACGCAGCCGACCCTTACATGACGCTCGTCGGATACTTCAGCGCGACCCGCGAATTGGCGGGCATGGCCCGGTTCCTCGGCGATGACGTGCAGACCGCGCTGCGCAAGCGTCGGCCGTGGTCGCTTCTGCCAGGACGGACCGGAACAAACTTCGGATCGCTGCACGTTGCCGAGCTGACGTCGCGAGTGTCGAGTTCCGATATAACCGGCACGCTCGATCAGATGGCCGTCCCCTTCGACGTCATGTATGACTCGAGCTCGGGGAAGCGTCAACTGGCACAAGACCGGGCTGCCGGACGGAAAGTGAAGGAGCGTGACGTCGCACCGTTCGACGCCGTTCTCGCCACATCGATGCTCCAGGTCGGCGTAGACGTCTCGCGTCTCGGCCTGATGCTGGTGGTTGGCCAGCCGAAGAACACCGCCGAGTACATTCAGGCCTCGTCCCGCGTCGGACGTGATGCAGAGCGGCCCGGTCTCGTCGTATCGCTCGGCAACTGGGCCAGGCCTCGGGACCTGGCACATTACGAGCAGTTCCGGCACTACCACGAGACGTTCTACGCCCAGGTCGAGGCGTTGTCGGTCACGCCATTCTCGGCGACCTCGATGGATCGCGGGCTTGACGGCGTGTTCGTCAGTTCCGCTCGTGTGCTTCAAGCCTCGCGCGACGATGGTCTGTCCCCCGAGGCTGGCGCGGCCAAGATCGGGTCAGAACGCGACTTCGCGGTCTCACTGATCGACACTCTGACCGAGCGCGTGCTCCGCGCCTCTAACGAAGTCGCGGCGAGATCCGCGCGCAATCGGTTGTCGAACCGGCTGGACCAGTGGGAGAAGCGTCGCGCCCACCTTGCCGACCGCCGCAAGTCGTTGGTCTACGAGCGAGTCACGGACGACACCCGGTTCGACGCGCTGATGATGAGCGCCGAGAACGCGCGGTCCCGGTCCGGGACGCGCGACGCGCCACCCTTCGTGGTCGCCAACTCCATGCGTGAGGTGCAGCCCGAAATTAACCTGCTGGTGAGCCCTATCAAAGACAACCTCGTCTATATCGCACCGCCGGGAGCACCACGGTGGACACCGCCTCAGGAGAACGCGTGACCGCCGCCGAGCCCGAACCCAGATACGTATACGATCCCGCGAACGCGGTCGACCCTTTGGGGGACGCCGAACTCGAGGTCAAGAACGCAGCAAAGCTCAACCGCGCGAAGGTCGGTTCCGCACGTCCGTCATCGTTGCTCTATACCTACGGCCCGGGCTCGATCATGGACCTGCCGCAGTTCACGATCATGCCGACCGGACTGGACGACTGGGATCGAATCTGGCGGCGGCGCGATGGCATCCCGCAGATCAGGGCGCCACGGCTGCGTGACGTCGTCGCCAAGCTCCTGCGATCTCGGGACGTTCAGCTGCGACCGCATCCGTGGCAGCCCAAGAAGTCCAGCATCTCTACCGAGGGAAACGATCTCGGCGTGCCAGCCCGGATCTTTCCACAGTGGCTACGCTGCACAGGCTGCGACATGCTCGGCACGCTTTCGCAATTCGCCTACACGAACACCCATCCGTTCCGCAGCGATCTTGCTCGTTTTGAACACGAGAGATGCACCGGCCGAGCGGGAAGCCGCTCCCGCAGGCCGGCGCGGCGGGCTGCGGTGCCCGCACGCTATCTCCTGGCTTGTGTCGACGGTCACCTCGACGAGTTTCCCTATGAAGAGTGGGTTCATCATTGGCGGCCCTGTTCAGAGGCAAGCGTCCCGACACTCAAGATGGTTGACCGCACCACGGGCAAAGGCGCCTCGGCGATCATCAAATGTGAGTCTTGCGACGCTAGCAGGCCGATGAACGAAGCCCAGGGCGAAGCCGGGCAAGCCAAGCTCCCGCTCTGCCGGGGACGGCATCCGCATCTTGATGCGTTCGAGCCCAAAGGCTGCCGCAAAAGGGCCAAACTGATATTGATCGGCGCATCGAACCTATGGTTTGCGGCGACGCAATCGATCATCGTAATGCCGGAATCCGAGCAGGAGACCCTCGACGAACTCGCCGCCCGCATCCGCGCGGCACTCGGCGACAAGCTGGGCAAGTACTCCGACGATCTGGAGACACTCCGTGACGTACTCGACGGCAAGGTGGATGTGACGGCGTACTCCGATGAGGCGCTTGAGCAAGCTGTCCACGCCGCGCTCGTTCCGGAGGAATCGGCTGAAACGGTTGAGAAATGGGTGAAGACGTGGGATCCGGTGGATTTGCTCGTTCCTGAGTGGACGTATCTTCAGAAAGACCCGCTCAATGCACAACATCAGGATGAGGTCAGCGGGCTTACCCTGACCTTGCGTAAGCGCGGTGCCAACCTGGCACCAGAAGTCACGAGAGTGCTGGCGGTGGACCGCTTGCGCAAGGTTAACGCGCTGGTCGGCTTCACCAGGATCGACGCAATGGACCGAGTCGGCGACCTGCCGCGGCGTCTGGTTCCGCTGGCCCGCGCACCACGACCGGCATGGACGGTCGCCACCGAGGACCACGGCGAGGGTATCTATCTCCAACTGGACGAGTCAGCTGTCGCCAGGTGGGAGACACGGGTTGAATCCGCCGCCATCTGGACCGCTCATCGCGACGCGCACAAGCGCAACTTCGATCGCCGTTTCTCAGAGACCGCGGAGGACGTAGACCCTGATACGCGGCTTCGTCCGCCACGCTATTGGCTCATCCATACGCTCGCACACGTCCTCATCCGAGAACTTGCGATGTCCTGCGGATACTCGGCTGCGAGTCTGAGCGAACGGCTTTATGCATGGCAGGGCTCAGAGGCGCGAGGACCCGCTGCCGGATTGTTGATCTGCACCACGGCATCAGACAGTGATGGCACGCTGGGCGGCTTGGTCAGCGGCAGCGAACCTGATCGCTTCGAACAGGTGGTCGCCGACGCGCTTTTTCGGGCCACCCGATGTTCTTCGGACCCGATCTGCGCGATGCGTACGCCGCAGGACCCGGAAGATTTCCTACACGGAGCCGCATGCCACTGCTGCGTCATGGCCTCCGAAACTTCCTGCGAGCGTTCTAATAGATTCCTGGACCGTAGGTTCCTTGTTGATCTGCCGGGAGGGAATGGCCTTGGCTTCTTCGGATCAGGCGGTTGACCAGGCAGCGGCGCGTGAGCTCGGGCGGATCCTGACCGGGACCGCGGCCGCCCGCATGGCTGACCGCCTGGCCGAGGGCGACACTCTGACTGGCGCACTCCGTGTGCTCGGACAGGCGGAACGAGCGCTGGTCCGTCCGTTGCTGGCCAAGGTCTCGACGCCGGCGCGGATCGCCGTGCTCCGAGCCATAGAAGGCGCCCTTTCGACACCAAGCATGGCGACGCCAATATGGACGATGCCGGGCCCGCTTGGTCGCAGCGGCCCGCTTACATCGTCTGTAGCGCACATCGTGGACGGAGCCCGTCAATCCATCACGTGCTCGACGTTCAACTTCCAGCCGACCTCGCAACTCTGGCAGGTGCTGGCGGACGCGTCTAAGCGCGCGGGGATGCAGGTCCGGGTCTACATCGATACCGGGGCAACTGGGATTAATGCCCCGGCCGCGGAAGTGATAGCGGCCCAGCTTCGTCCGGCGATCGTCTTGCGGACTAAGGAATTTGACGGCGCCATTATCCGCAACCATGCCAAGTTCCTTGCCATCGATCACAGGTTCCTCCTGGTGACCAGCGCCAACTTCTCGTGGAGCGCCGAGCGCCACAACGTCGAGTTCGGTGTACTCGTCGACGATCGGGCACTGACCGAAGCTGTCGAACGGGAATTACGCTCCGTCGAACCATTGCTCTATGAGAGGGTGATGTGGCGCGACTCCTCCGCCACTTGATCACGGATCGTTTCGAGGAAACCTAGCCGTGTCCCTCTTCCCGATGCCAGCGATATCTGAAACGCCCGTTGAGTTCGGGTACCGCCCGAGAACCGATGTCAATGGACAGTGGAAGATTGTCGTCCGCTGACAAACCGACGTACCGGTATTGGCTAGCGAAACATGACACGATGAGCCCATTCCGAGCAACCTTCCAACCTTCGTGCAGTTCAGGGCGGTCGACGATGCTCACTAGAGGCCTCCTGCGCCTCCGGTGCTTCGAGATCGGGAGGCATCGAGGTCTGTGACATTCGTTGTGCCTCGCCTTCACCGGCACCGCTTCGGACAGGCTCATGTGTCGCCTGTGGGCGTTGTGGAATAGATGGCAGGCCGCAGGATCCGCAGGCTGACGTGCATGGTTCCAGATCAGGGTACGGTCGCGGACCATACACCTAACGCTCCACCGCGCGTGTCAGTACCCCGCTGTAGCCTCGTGTCATGACCTCCAACCTCGGCGGACCATCCATCAATCGGATCGCGCTGCTTGGCTCACTACATCGCTTCGAATCGACGATCCAGACCTGGCTGGGCGATACGAGCGCGGTCGAATTCGCCAACGTCGAGTTCGAGGACGAAGACGAAGACGGGGAGGAAGAACGCATCAGAGGTCGCTGCACCGCAAGCTGGGACAGGACTAGAGATGCGTACTTCCAGCTCTCCCTGGTTGCGACTGAGGAAATGCTGATACAGGCGGAGCGCGCCTATCATGAGGTTCTGCATTACGCTGACCGAGTCTTCGACGGGCTCCTGCCGAGCGGCCATGCGGACGCTGAAAGGTTTGATCAGTTTGCGTTCGAGGCTTCGATGGGTGAGCTGAGGAAGAACGTCGCTGCGGCAACTGGCCTCACCGAGGACGACCCACGCCTTGACTCCAGCATCGGCAGTCGCACACGCCTTGGAGGTACAGGAGCCCGCTACTAGCCTCGGTGTGGCGGACGATCCGTCAGAGCCCAGGAGCAGTCGGGGAACTGACTGTAATGGTCAGATACTCGGCGACGACGCTCGGCCGGGATAGCCGTCAACGATACTTCGTAGCAGGTTGAGACGCGTGTGCTCGAATTTGTGCGGCAGCCCCGCGATGATCTTCGCTAGTGCCACGCTTCGGACGTGTCCAACTCCGTGGCGCACGCCGGTGTTCGAGCACGCCCCGCATACGAGGCTGTTGGCACTAAGCGCGATGGTCCCTAGGCAGTCGGGGCACGTAATTAGAGTGCCGCCCAGAGGTGTCTCCCGGTGGTACGGCACGCCGTCTGACATCGCTCGGGAGCAGGAGTCCGGCCTGCAGAACCTCGACCAAGCTCCCGGTATCCGCGTCGTCTTCCGAGGCGAAGGCCGCGGCGAAATGATCTAACTGCCCGCGACGCTCCTTTTCTGTGAGCGGCACGTGTGTTGGTTCGAGCTCATCAACCGGGGGGAAGGACGACGGATAACGTTGTTGCGGGAAGTAACCCGACGAGAGTCGTTCTGGCGGTGGAGTCAGCTGCGAAGGCGGCGTGCGGAACCCGATCTGCTGAAGACCTTGACCCACGCGTACGGCAGTGATGTTCGCCAATGCATCGAGCGCGGTATCCGCGACGTCGCGTCGGCCCTGTTTGCGTGCGTCAGCCGCGATCGTTCTCAAGCATCTGAGCGTTTCAACGCACACTGCTGGGTCCGCAATTTGATCGAGCCCTAGTTGTACTGCCCCGTGAGACATCCGATGGGGTTTCGGAGTCAAGCTGCGAGCCCTTGTCGATCTTGTGTGGCTGTCGGGAAGGCGATCGCTTCGCTGTAGGGGATGTGGTGTTGCAGGCAGTGGTGGAGGCAGCCGAGTAGGCGGTTGAACAGGTTGCGGAGGGCTGCGACGTGGCGTTCTCCGGCCTGGCGTCGGCGGTCGTAGTGGGCTCGGGCTCCGGGTGAGGTGGTCAGGGCGCAGAACGCCCAGCGGTAGCCGACGCTGGCCAGGCGGTCGTTTTTGACGCGGCGTGCGGTTACGGAGGTCTTCTTGCCCGAGGCGCGGGTGATCGGGGCTGAGCCGGCGTAGGCCTTCAGTGCTCTGGCGTCGGCGAAGCGGTCGTGGTCGTCGCCGAGCTCGGCCAGTACTCGGGCTCCGAGTAGGGGTCCGAGGCCGGGGAAGCTGGCGATCACCTCGGCGTCAGCGTGGGTTTGGAAGGCGCCGGCGGCGGCCTGTTCGAGCTGGTCGGCGCTGGCGCAGGCCGCGTCGAGTTGCCGTAGCAGGGCCAGGGTGCGCTGGCTCATGGCCTGCTCGACCAGTGGTGCCAGGCGCATCTGCGGGCTGTGCAGTGCGCTCAGGATCCGGGCGGCTTCCTTGTCCAGCCCACGCTGGCGGCCGGCCTTGCGCAGCAGGGTCCGCAGCCGGCCCACGGTCAGCCTTGCCGCGACCTCCGGAGTCGCAACTGCGGCCAGCACGGCACGGGCGACTGGCCCGGTGAACTTGGCCGGATCATCGAACGCCGCGAGGAACGCTGGGAAGTACTCCCGCAGGTGGGAGCGCAGCTTGTTGCCGGCTTGGGTGCGGTCCCAGACGGCGTCTTGCTGAGCGCGGGCCAAGACCGCGATGGCCTGGGCGAGTTCGCTGTCGGCCGGCAGCGGCCGGTGCGCTGCGGCATCGGTGCGCAGGATGTTGGCCAGCACGGTGGCATCGAGATGGTCGGACTTCTTGCGGGTGACTGCGGTGCGGTCGCGGTAGCGGGCCGCGGCCATCGGGTTGATCGCGTAGACGCGGCGGCCGGTGGCGCGCAGGCTTGCCACCAGCAGGCCCCGGGAGGTCTCGATCGCGACGGGGATCGGCTTGTCGGCGGTGTCTCCGTGCTCGGCCAGCAGGTCGAGCAGCGTGGTCAGGCCGGTGGCGTCGTCAGGGACGCGGGCCTTGGCCACCAGGGTGCCGTCCTGGTCGATCAGGGCGATGTCGTGGTGGTCGCTGGCCCAGTCGATTCCGCAGTACACGTCGTTGTCGGGCACCAGGGCTCCCCTCATCTGGCTGGTCAGTACGTCCTTGCGCCTGGCAGGCCCGCGCGTGCTCCCTAATGGAAGGACTCTGATGGATCCGGTCCGTCATCCGATTAGCCGTTCGCGGTCCAAGCGATCCGCGCGGGCCTCGGTCTAACCGGGAAGTCGAGGGCTTCCGGCCTGGTCAAGAGGTGACTGCGAAGACGGCGTAGGACAACGAACCAGGTTCCCGGCCGACGGCTGCGTTGACAGCCAGGGGCGGGCAAACCACCCCATCGAGGGGCTGATCGGCCAGCATCGGGCTCAGCTCTAGAATCAGGGATCACCGCCCCGGGGCCTTCACATGAGTCACCGACGCCGGCCGAAGAGCTCCCGCGACGGCCAGTCTCTCGGTGGGACTCGCGGTCCGGGTTGGGGATAGGCATCCGCGGAAGCTCTTACCACCCCATTAGGTTGGGGACGCGGCTGGCTGGTGGTGAGCCGTTCAGCGCGGTGTGTCCGCGGTGGTGATTGTAGGTGTATAGCCAGGCTGGGAAGGCGGCGCGTCGTTCCTGCTCGCTGGTGTAGGGACGGGCGTAGGCCCATTCCTCCAGCATGGTGCGGTTGTAGCGTTCGACTTTGCCGTTGGTTTGAGGCCGGTAGGGCCGGGTTCGCTTGTGGGTGATCCCGGCCTCGGCGAGCACGTCGCGCCAGGGATGGGAGCGGTAGCAAGCGCCGTTGTCGGTCAGGACTCTGTGAACGGTGATGCCGGCGTCGGTGAAGAACTTGTGAGCGCGGGTCCAGAACGCGGGGGCGGTTTCCTTCGTCTCATCGGCCAGGATCTCGGTGTAGGCCAGCCGGGAGTGGTCGTCGACGGCGTTGTGCAGGTAGGCGTAGCCGACGCCCGAGCGGTTCTTGCGCCCGGCGGCGCGGCCGAGCACCTGGTGACCGCCGCCGTCGGGGATGTTCCCGAGCTTCTTGATGTCGACGTGGATCAGGTCGCCGGGAGCGGCGTGCTCGTAGCGGCGGATCACCCTTCCGGTGGCCCGGTCCAGGTGCGCGGCCGGGGCAGCCGGTAGCGGGTCAGGACCCGGTGCACGGTGGCCGGGTTCAGCCCGAGCAGGAACGCGATCCGTGCCGGGCCCCAGCGGCGTAGCACCCGCACCTTGATGATCCGCCGCTCAGTGCGCGTCGGAGTGCGACGCGGGCTGGTGCGAGGCCGGGAGGACCGATCTGCCATCCCGGCCGTCCCCAACTGGCGGTACCGGTCGGCCCAGCGCTTGGCCGTGGTCGGGCTGACCTGGAATCGCTCGGCGGCACGACGCAGGCCCCAGCCGTCGTCGACCACGCAGCGGGCAAGACGCAGACGGCCGGTCTCGGACAACGGTGCATTACGGTGGGGCATAAGGGCCTTTCTGATCGCTGGTGCAGATGTCGCAATCCACACCAAGCCAGAAGGCCCTCACCCATTTCAAGATCACTCAGCCGTGAACCCCGTCACTACCCTGTGGTCAGTACAACTAGTACCCACATGGCTCTGGCGACGCCGGAGGCGAGCGCAGCGGAATCTGTTCTCAGGGCTCTCTCGGTCAACGCCCGGACGGCGGTGGTCGTCTGGCTTGCAGGGACGGTGCGAGAGCCACGTGCGAGGACCATCACGTAGGTGGCCAGCGGCAACAAGCCCTCATAGTACGGAACCTCGACGTTACGACCAATTGGCCAAGTACCTCCGCTGTGTCAGCGAAGGCGGTGGACGGATCTTGATCACGCGAGAGTTCGGATAGGGCGCGATGACGGGCATGAGCGGATACCGCCTGCAGGTTCATCCGCCGGGCCATCCCCAAGCTGAACCGGCGGCAAGCAGAAGCGACCAGCCAAACCCCGCGAACGCGACCGTACTCAGACACGACGAGGGGGAGAACGACACCCACAATGGAAGAACCACTCCCCCGGTGACAGCCACGGCCATCACGGGCAGAAGCCACTTCGGAACAGCGTTGCGGATCACCGTCCAGGAGTACTTTCCCATCACTTGCAGCACGATTGCGACGATCGTTAGGCCGAATAGCGCGAAAGCGGCCTGAATACTCGCGACTGCAATCAAGACCGCCGACTGCGAGCTACGGCTCGTAGCGTCGTTACCCAGGTTGAGTCTCGGCCAGATCCAGACGACGCAGGCCCAGACGGCAAACCCAAGAGGCACCATCCCTACCCGGCAAGTGCGCGCAATCCCTGGGCCACGCCGACGCCATAGTCTCGCACACAGGCACTGTTCTTCCGGCACTCTATCTTCCCACCTCGCCAATTTCATCTTTTCCTTGCCGGCAATCTTCCCTCATCCGCCGACCACACTGCACCCTTCGCAGACCTTGAATGACAAAATTGCGACCGCGACGCAGTAACCACGACGGCCCTCCTAAGTCACGCGTCAGCCAGGAAGCCGGTCAGAAATAGCCCGTATACAGCCATGGCGGTGATCATGCAGGTAGTGCGGGCCCACCCGGCCTCGCGCAAGATGAAGGTGAACACTGCGGCCCACAGAGTGGCAAGCACATCACCAGGCAGACGGATGGGAAAGTATCCCATAGGCTGGAGTAAGAAGGGAATAGTCCTCAGGGCAGCGGCTACCCTCGAACTGGCAGGCTTGCGCGTTAGAAAGAGCTCCAGCGTCTTCGTCAACTACAGAGCCAGCTTTCCGCATCCGCACGTCGGCACCCCCTTCTTTTCCTTATTGACAAGTCCGTGACAACTCGGACAGCGGAGGGCGTTATAGAAGCGCATTACGGCATCAGCGTAGTCAACTGCCTCAGGAAGAGTGAGGTCCTGGCCCAGGGGGTCAGCGTGCACCGTCTGGTTGCGGATACTGCCGAACAGCGGGAGAGCACTGACCGCAGGCGCTGCAACGCCGTTAGCAAATCGTTGACGGACCGGCGGCCACAGGTCAGCCAATGTGTACCAGTCCTTTCGAGGAAGGCTCAACTGGAGGTTCTTTGTCAAGCTGTCACAGACTGACTCCAGAAGAATCGCCGCAGTGCTGGCGATGTGCTTCGGGTCTCCGCTGCCGAGCGCGGCCATGACGTTCCTGGTGAGGGTATCAACCCCAGGTTGGTCCAACTGCGGGCCTCGTTTGCTGTCCCAGCCACGGATGTGCTGCGAGATGAACCCGAGGCCGAACTCGCGGAACATCTCTTCAAGCTGTTTGTGCCAGCGCCGGTCATGGGTAGTGATAATCAGCTGCCAGTCATTGAACTCGATAAGAAGGTACTCCAAGAAGCCTCGGCGGATCTCGGCGTCGATGCTCTGGAAAACATCGTCGAGGATGAGGATCTTGGCCTGGCCGTGGAGGGCTGCCTGCTGAGCCACGGACGCGAAGAACAGCAACGCCAGAAGGTCTAGATTCGCTTCGGAGAGAACATGGTGAGGCTGGGCCTTTTGCCCGGTTGTTAGCTCGACTACCATGTCCAGCGCTAGAGGACCGGCTTTGCCAAACACCACGCTGATCTCCTCGACCGGTGTCCGGGTGGCGATCTCCTTGAACCGCAGAGAGATCTCGCGGCCGACTCCGTCGAGGACTGTCTCGATCCCGGCACGCTGACTCCTGGTGGGCTCCGGGTTGAGGGGCATCTGCATATTCTCGAGCCGCTTCTTGACAGCTTTGAGATCGACGTGTGTACGATAAAGCAGCCTGATCAAGGTATTAAGTCGTGGCTCGAGGTCTTGCCAACCGTCGCGAACTGCGAACGCCTCCGGGGTTTCGGTGCCTATCACATGCTGCCGGACTGCCTGGTCGAACCCACTGCGGTCAGCAAGTGTTTCGGGATCCTCGCCAAGTAGCGGAGCGAGCTCTTCAGCCAGCCCTGCACGGAAGGTGAAGAGGCGCGCCATCTCTGAGCGGAGCCGGCGGGACTCCTGTTCGGGGCGAGCGGCCATCGCGTCGGCGTACGCGGGGAAATAATCCAAGAGTACGGCGCCCCGGTTCATGGCCTCGGTGTCTAGAAAGCGCAGGATATCTGCCCTCTTGATGGTGAGCGGCGCCAGGCGGAACCCTGGTCGCACGTCGGCCGGTACGGCAGTGACGCCGCTGGCGTCCTTGTGCGCTTCGCGATGCACTGTCACGCCGTTCGACAGCTGCGCTTCGGCCCAGCAGGGCTCGGAATCGGCCACCGTCCAATTTCGGGCGGCTGGACCATGCGGTGACTCGAGGTCGAATGAGCGTCCGATCCTGCCTTGCAGCGCGAACTCGATCGCGTCGACAATGCTGGACTTGCCAGTCCCGTTCTCGCCAAAGATGATCGTGGAGGTGGGACCGCCCTTTCGCGTGGCGAACGTAAGCATCTGCGGTGCTGGCGTCCCCCGGAACCCACTCAGTGTGATCGAGCACAGTTTGACGTTCGCGTCGCTGTTGTCGTAAGCAGCCGGCTCCCTTCGCCGAGAGGTCCGGACCGCTTGACGCTGGGCCATGCGCGACAGCAGGTCCGGCAGTGCAAAGGGGGGTATATAAGAGTCGACATCCGGGATCAGTAGCGCCGCCTGGACCTGTGCCGTTGCACCGAGATATGCCGCAGCGAGAAGCTCCTTCGCGTGCCGTTCGGTCATGCGGACGCTTAGCAGAGCGGACCAGTCAGGTGTGATGTCGTCCTGCTCAAGCTGGGCCCTCAGCTTCGCGGCGTGTTCGGTGAAGCGATGCGGCACCTTGATCCGCAGGGATATCAGCTCGGCAAGGCTAAGCGCGGCCCGTCGCTCGCCGCCTGCCAGGTCATTGCGTCGCCGGCCAGCTGTGACGCAAGCGCGATAGAGCCACACCATTGCTTTCTTGAGTTCACGGGGGTCACCGACCTCTAGCGCTTCGCGGGCACATCGGTCAGCCGCCTGCAGTTCAAGGGCCTCTCGATCCCGCCACAAGATGTGGTTGGCCATTGAGCCGTTCAACGTCTGCCAGAGCTCATCAGGGGTATAGTCCCTCCACGCCCCTGCCTGGTCCCTGACATGCACTCCCTGCTTCTGCCGGATCGCAACTATTTCCCTAAGCGCGGCGACACCCTGGTCAAGAACTGCGCTCTCGTCCCCCACAACCATGCCGGAATTATGGAGCAACAGCCGAGCCTTCGCACGGTAGTTCCTTGATCGCCGACTGTGGTGGCTGTCTGATTGCGGTCGGCCGCGATGGGAATCCACAGACGGCTGGTCGGCGAGCATCGCACCGACTGAGTCTCCGCTCCTCCGTGATGTACGCCCTTGTCTTGGAATGAATGCCTACACCTCGGGCTCAGCTCGAGATCGGTTCACCACTAAGCGGATGTGATCGTCCACCTAGGCCTTGCCAGTGTCACTGACGTTCGGACCGTACCGAGCCGCTATGCCCGGTTCTCGATCCGCTGGCTACTGCCTCAGCCCGGCAACGCCAGCACTCTTGCACTCGGATCCGATATAGCCTTTCGTCCCATCAGACCCCTCATATCATGATCCTCGCCCGGCAGGGGTCTGGGACCGAGCCCCAAAGCGCAGGAGGTTGTCGTGCAGGCGAGCCAGACCAGACTGATCAATCTCGTCGAGGGTGAGCGCCAGTTCCAGGTGCCGCTCTATCAGCGCACGTACACCTGGGTGGAGCGCAACCTTGAACAGCTATGGTCCGACATCGTCGATCAGGCGTTGCTCACAGAAGAAGGGCGAGATGGCACCCACTTCCTCGGCTCCATCGTTCTGGCGCCCTCGCCGCTGAACGAAGCTGCTTTCACGCGTCTGCTGGTGATCGACGGACAACAGCGGCTGACCACACTCCTCATCGCGCTGATCGCTGTGCGGGACCACCTCGCGGTGAGTGACGCCAGGCAAGGCGAGCGGATCGATGAGCTCTATCTCGTGAACAAGTGGCGTTCGGGCACCAGCGACTATCTCAAGTTGCTACCGACACAGACCGACCGTCCATCGTTCGACGCGCTGGTACGCGGCACGCATAGCGGAGGCAATGACAAGATCTACGAGACCTACCGGTTCTTCGCCGCACGGCTCGAGGCTCTTGGCGAGGACATTACTGATGTCGCCGTCACCAGTATCGAGCGGGCGATCACCAGCCGCCTCGCCATGGTGTCGATTACCGCCGATCACGGGGACAACGTCCACAGGATCTTCGAGTCGATCAATAACACCGGCGCCCGCCTGTCTCAAGCGGACCTCATGCGCAACCACGTCTTCATGCGCCTGCCTACCCGCGCAGAACACGTCTACCAGACCTACTGGATCCCGCTGCAGGAAAGCATGTCGAACGAGGACCTTGAGCGCCTGCTGTGGCTCCAACTCGTCCTCGACGGCGACGCCCGAGTCAGTCAGGAAGGCCTCTACGACGCACAGCAACGACAGTTCGAAAAGAGCGGCGACGAAGCCGCCGTCGAACAGTACGTCGCGAAGCTTCTACGCCGCTCACGCTCCTGGCTACGGATCATAGCCCCGGAGACGGAACCTGGATCCGTCGGCGAAAGCCTGCGCAGGCTGAAGACGTGGCAGGCCGTGGCGACGGACCCGATCACGTTGATGCTCCTCGACGCCAGTGCCGACGGAAGTATCTCCGAACAAGATCTTCAGCGCGGCCTGGACTACATCGAGTCATATCTCGTCCGTCGCATGATCTGCCAGCTGCCGACGAACTCGCTGGGCCGGATCTTTCAAGCGATACCCAGCCAACTACCCTCAGGAATAGGCCTGGTCGATGGCATCCACCAGGTCTTGTCCGACCGAAAGCGCGACTGGCCCACTGACACGGAACTGTCCGAGGCCATCCACGCGCTGCCGTTCTACCTGCGTGGCCGCGGCGCTCAGCGCAGACTTGTCATGCAGCGTCTGGAGGAGTCTTTTGGGCACCGTGAGCATCTCGATTTCGAGCGCTCCAACCTCACAATCGAGCACATCCTCCCGCAGTCGCCGAACGCCAAGTGGCTCGCTGTTCTCTCCGCGGAGACCAAGGAGGGTGAGAACCCGTCGGATCTCCACCAGCGCCTGGTGAACACGCTTGGCAATCTGACTCTCACGGCATACAACGCGGAACTCGCGAACGACTTCTTCGACCGCAAGCGGCAGCTGCTCGGCGAAAGCAACCTGGAGACCAACCGGCGCATTGCAGAGCTCGAACGCTGGGGCGCCGCCGAGATCGCGGCCCGGGCTGATGACCTTGCCGAGCGGGCCGTAGCACTATGGCCGGCTCCACTGCCCCGGCTCAACCACTCTGATCGCACCCGCGACTGGTCGCTGCTGCGCCAAGCGCTGGTAGCGCTGCCCGAGGGCACCTGGACAACCTACGGAAATCTCGCCGCCCTCATCGGTTCGCAAGCGCTACCCGTAGGGCAATACCTCGCCAACACCCCCGGCCTCACCAACGCGTACCGGGTGCTTACCGTCGAGGGTAAAGTCGCCCCGCAGTTCCGTTGGAGCGACCCCGACGACACGCGAGATATCTACCAGGTGCTGCGTGACGCGGGAATTACCATCGACGAACAGCACAAGACAGCGGACCCCTCTCAGCTGCTGACCGTGCAAGACCTCGTAGCACTCGTCGGCCTGGCCGAGCCGCTTGAACCTGCACGCCCCACGGAGGACACCGGCGCTGAACGCGAGGTCCGGTTCCAAAAGCAACTCATCGAGGCGAACCCTGGCGCTGTTGTCGCCGCAGTCAACGCCCTACTGGCCGACTGGTCCGACGACGGCGGCCGATTCGAGTACGGAGCGGCGAGCGTCACCAGTTGCTTCCCCATGCTCGATCGGCCCCGGGAAGCCTCTGTCTGGCCCTGCGCGATAGTGCCCTCAAGCGCCAAGGGTGGCGGCCGAATCGAGGTGGTCTTCCAGTACCTCCTCGACCGCCGGCCCTTCGGCGACACCGAACTTAGGCAAGAGCTGCGGATTCGACTCAACCGGTTAGAAGGGGTCTCGATCCCCTCCGGCAAGATCGGACTGCGGCCCAGCTTCGACCTCAGTGTGCTGTCGACGGGCGAAAACGCAGACCTCTTGAAGGAGGCATTCGGCTGGTTCAGAACTGTCGCACGCATGGAGTAAACCACCGCAACCAGCAAACACTGTGAACGTCGCCGATTTCAGTGGCGTCGACATCGCGAGGAGTTCGGCCAGGTCCACGCCATCATCGACAAGCCGAACCTCCCCTACGAGGACGGCGGCCCACTCGTGAATTACGATCCGGTCGCCGAGAGCGCGCACCTGCTGGACCGGGCTTTGCACGCGAGACGTTCACCGCCAACGTGCTGATGGATGTCACCGCCGAGATCGAGGCGATCGAACGGTCCGAGCTCGGCGACCTGTCAGGCCGGACGGCGCAGGCCGTGAAGCTTTCGCGCACCTCAGCCTCCCCTGCGCGGGTGGCCGCCGCTGACGCGCTGCTGCGCGCCGGCCTGCTAGGCGGGATCGGACTGTTCACAACCGTGGACCCGACGTCGGCACGGTTGCGGCGGCGTACTGGCTGCATGCTGCCGCCACCGTGACCGCCGGGGCGCCTGGCTACGACGTCACTCAGATCGTGGAGATCGCCGAAGACATCGAGGCGGTGCCAACCGCGTCCCCAACGCTGGTGCTGGCGATGATGAAGGCTGGAGGCAGCCCCAACGACGCGGTCACCGCACTGATCGGTGGGGCGATCGCCATCGCTGGGGCCAACTGCCGAACCTGCCCGGACTCATGGCCGCGCTCTCCGAAGCCGTCGAGAACACCGAACGACTTGACGACGAGGACCTGCTGGAGCGGCTGGTCGTCGAGATCCGCACCACGCCGCTGGACACCTCCCGCACGGCGATCGACCTCTTGGAAGATCTGCTGACCGGGATCTATGCCTGCGCCCTGCTGTACAGGGCGTATGAGAGCGACATCGAGGACGAGGAGACCTTTGATGGTCAGAAACTGCGACCACCACAGGCGTTCCCCTCGCTGATCCCTCTCCGATGCTGGGCCGAGCTGTTCCCAGACAGCCCGGCAACGCTGCTGGCCCTGGCATCGCCGACTCGCCAAGCAGAGAGACGGCGATTGGGATGCCGAGGCCGGCCAACTCGGCGTGGATCCGCCGTTAGCGGCGTCGTGGTGATGCCCTCGCATCGATGATCTACAGGAGCTTGACGTCAAGGTTGGCAGCAACGGTATCCACGAGAGCGGTGACCTCATGGAGGAAGCTGTTCTGGTCCGGTGAAGGCGTCACCGTCGGGATCGGTGCGGCCCGGTCGTACACCTCGCCGGAGATGATCCGTGCCCGGCGAAACGTCGACCCGCTACCGAACTCGGCAAACGCCTGCTGCCACCCCTTCTTGCGGTCGGCGTTGAGGCGCCGGGAGCAGAGGGCCGTCACTTCCCGGGAAATCTCCTTCGCTAGAGCGTCGATCATTAACTGCTTGTCGTCGTCGGTAGGCTCCGGACCTTTCCAACGAACCGGCTGCTGCAGCATGCGGTATATCTGGCCGTCCAGCTCACGCTTCAACTCACCGACGGGCTTGAGGGTGTCGTATTCGTCCGCGAACCCCTCGGCGAACCGGCGGGAAAGGGCCTTGATCCGGGTCCAATGTTCCTTCGGGTGGCCAGGTGTATAGGCGATCCCGAGGAGGCCGGTCCACCGCTGGTGGAATGAGGTCGCAGCCTCGCGAATAGCGAGCACAAGGTTAACCCTGTCGTACACCGGCCGCGTGTCGGTCGTTTCGACCTCATCGGCGATGTGCTCGATGACGTCAAGCATGGCTTTCATCTGCTCGATGGTTCGCCGGTCAGGCCTCTTCGTGGCGTTGAGGGTCTCGTCGATGCTACCCACGAAGAAGCAGGCCCTGTCGATCCGTTGGTGCAGGATACGCTCGGCGAAGGGACCAAGATCCTCGCCGACAGCCTTGAGGACGTTGTCGACCGACGCCTTCACATGGGCCTGACGATCGGCAACAGACGGTATGTTGTCGCCTTTCACCATGTCGAAGTGCGTGAAGGTGATAAGCAACTTACTGGCATTGCCTGACGTCACCACGGCCTTCATCGCAGCGACTGGTGCCGCTTGCATAGGCTGTGCTGCGTTGTCGACGAGGAGCACGGCGTCGACGATCTCAATGCGTTTTGACACTGCGGTCGAGAGCGCGGCGGCCGACAATGGCGTGTGGCCGAGTCCTTCGCCATCGATGAGGACCAATTGCGGAGGCTCGCCGTCACCCCACTTCGGTGCGAATGGTCCAGCGACGCGGATCCCGTTCACCAGAGGGGTGAGCAGAGACCCGAACAGCGGTGCGTAGTTGCTGGAGAACCGGGTCACGGCCCTCATGAAGTCGGTACGGTCCTCGGTCTCCCACGACCAGCTGATTGGCCATCCCTGCCGACTCTTGGTGATGGCACCGGTAGCTAAGAGATCGAACCTTTTCTCGATCTCGTCGAAGAGGCTGTCGACGATCGCGTGGAAGCGTTCGTCACCACGTAATTCGGAGTCAAGATATACCTCACGCCACTCTTCGATGACCCGCTCGTCGCTGTCATCGATGACCAGCTCGCGAAGTTGTTCCTCGTACGCCTCCACCAAAGTTCGTAGGTTGATAAGCGCCCTGGCGATTACGGCCTCAGTTGCGCTGAGGTCGATCAGCTTGCTCGCGGATTCCTCGTCGCCTACCTCGTCCGATTCGTCCTCGTCCTCGTCCGTTAGGGTCGAGGTCGCACGACCAAGGATGTAGCTGAACCGGAAGCGTTGATTCGGGTGATCGAGGAGCCGGCGTCGCTGATCCTTCTCCGATGCGTCGCGGAGGATCGCGAGTGCTGCCTCGGAGACACACTCGGTCAGATAATCGATCACCTCATCCCGTCCGACGAACGTGACCACGACGCGGAACATCGGGTCGGCGTGAAAGATCAGCTCGGTGTCGGCAACGGTCGTCTTGGCGGTCGACGTCGAGGGGAAGCGTTCCGTATCCGGGTCGGTGCCAAGGATCTGCCGGACCAGCGTCGTTTTGCCGGCCCCCGTCGTCCCTAGCATCAGCACCGAGCGATAGCCAGACTCTTGGTCGGGCAACGGAAGGATGTCGTTTCGCAGGGCCTCGGGGTCATGCGCGGAAGCCTCCATCCCGTCGTAGAAGATATCGAGGACTCGCTCATCGAAACGTGCGGCCAGGCCGACCCGAGCGGCTGGCTCCCACAGCTCAGGGCGCTGGAGGACCTCGTTCAACTCCTCGACGAGATGGGTAGCAACGTTCTCGTCGTTGGTGCCGAGGCCACGGCGGACCCGGCGCCCGGGCTTGCCGCTGCCGTCGAGGCGGACGGGGTGGCGGAAGATCACCGCCCATCCCTCACGGCCCTGCGACCGACTCTTCGATGCGGTGTAGTACTTGGCCACCGCGCCCCCTTCCCTCCGTTGTTCCCTTGTTGTTCCGGAGCATCCTGTCACGCCTGAAGGCGATGCACAGCCGTTTTGGAACAACCACGGAACAACGGACATGGGAGACCCTCAAGCAGCCGCAGCGGTGCTCCAGGTCGAAGGTCAGAGTCCGGTCGATCAGTTCCGCACGCAGGATCGGAATTAGCGCTCCATGACCGCGTTCTGGCGGGGTGCCCGCGCGCTGGTGCAAATCACGTCGATTCCCGCGAAGGTGAACACCGTGTCGAACACTGCACCGACGATACGTCCCGGCCGGGCCTGCTCGACAACCAAGTCGGCTGCGGAGGGAAGGTGGCACTCAGCACTCGGACCCGGCTGGTCGCGTGCCAGGTCACTGCCAGTACGTACACCATTCAGGCAACCAGCAGGCCGACCACGACGAAGCCGCAGGCAATGATCGCCTCGGCCTGCGAGCGCAGTATGCCCGCGTCGGACAGCGTTCGGCTCGGAAAGACACCTGGTGCTGCGTTTTCTGATGGGGAGCGTGAGGCGCGGTCAGGCGGCGATCTGGTACTCGTAAGTGAGTCCGCCAACTCGTTGGCACGGTCTCGTCACGATTCTTGACGCTACCGCATTGATTGCGCATGGTCGGGTAAATCTGTATGGGTGGATGAGTCCGCCGAGGCCTTCGAGGTCGACAACCAGTTCACCACCGCACACGAAGAGCCCTCGCTCGGGAACGGCGAGCCCAGCTCCTTCGCCGAGAAGACGATGAACTGGTATGACAGGCACAAGCCGAAGATCCGCGTCGCCGTCGGAGTGGCGCTGGTTGTGGGCCTGGTTATGGCCGCCCATCGCCACGAGTGGCAAGGCGGCGAGAGGTATGACGCCGAGGACATCGAGGGCTCTGAGCCGATCTCCGACCCTGATGTCACGAACGAGCCCCGCCAGTCCGCCCTTGACCCTGGCCGCGACCCCTTCCTACGGAGGCTCCCCACCGGTCAACAGGCCGGCGAGGCGGCCAGGGAGAGGTACAGGGAACTGACGGGCAACGACCTCCCTCCCGGCTACACCTTGGTTAGCCGGTGGTTCTACCTGAGCCCGGACAGTGATGACTTTAGCGAAGCCATAGCCTGACCAGAGGCGAAGAGGCAAGACCTGCCAAGCCGAAGATCACCAGATCTACGACACCTACACCCGCGGCATCGAAGAAGGAGAGTTGGGATGAGCCACAACGGCTTAAAGACCCGCGAGCGGCGGCTGCGGGAGGGCGACGAACCCGCGACGGTGACTACGGCCCGCTGGGAGATCAAACTGGTGGCTTCGACCTCGGCCAGGCGGTCCACGACCAGCGCGCGGCCTGAGCCAGTCCGAGGTGGCCGCCCGCGCCGAAATGACTCAACACAGGTCTCCAAGCTCGAACTCGGCGACACCGTTACCACCCTGCCGCTGTTGGCTCGGCTCGCCAAGGCGCTCGGCACCACGTTGAACTCGCCATAGACGATGACGGAACGGCGATCACATTCACACCACATCGGGCGGACGCAGCGAAGGCAAATTGATCGCCGGGCTCTGCTGGAGCGACAGCGTAGGAGCTACGAGCCGTTTTCGATGTTCGAACACTGGAAGAATGGGCCGATACGGAGCGACACGTCGCGGTCGAGTCCGGGAACGGTCCGGGAACGGACGTCCCGGCACCTGCAGGCAGAACACGACAGATCCGGCTTGGCTTGGGATTGCCGTATCTGGAGAGTTTGACACCACACGCCCGAGGGCAACATCAAACAGATGGTTTATATAAGAACCTTGTCACACTACGGATCAGAAGGTTAGGGGTTCGAATCCCTTCGTGCGCACTCGCTAGAGCACCAGCCCCAGGTCGATGACCTGGGGTTTTGTGTTTCCCAATGACAACGCGCCGAGCTGTTCTGCGACAGATGTTCGGTGTCACTGACCTGTGTGGGGCCGGTATGGGGGCGGCCGTCAACGAGTCGTCGAGACTTCCGAGGAACCCTCCTTATGCCGCGTACAGCTGGTGACCAGGGCAGCTAGTTTCTGCCAGCTGGTTCCGGTGACGGTCAGCGGCTCAGTCGTTCTGAGTCCCAGTGCGATGAACGCCACCTGTCAGATCGTGCGCTCCGCGCCCGCTGCGGCGGCGAGCGAGCCAGATGGGCCGCTGCCATCGTGGTTCGATCGCTCGGCACTGTCGTACGTTTACGTGTGACAGAACGTTGGTAGAGCCGTGTGCAGGAAGCCCCGCCATGGGGCCGCGATGGTGTCGCGGCATCCAGCTGGAGGCACCGAACTCCGATCAGCCGCGGGGTCTCGACGGCATCGAGACATCCAGCAGGTCGAATCCCCAATGTCTTGCGCACGGCGGCGTGCCGCGTGCGCGTGTTTCACAAAGGAGTGGGCCGACATGGCCACATACGACACCAGCATGGTGACCCGCAGGGCCGCCCCACCCACGTTCGCAGTCCAGCGTGCCGGAGGCGGAAAGGCTCGCATCATCGCCCTGCACCCCCGACTGGCCTCCACCGAGGCCGTCACGGTGACGACCGTCGGCGACCTCACAACAGCCAAGCGCATCGCGCACCTGCTGAACATCGCCTGGAACTCCGGCTTCGGCCCGTTCCGCGTCACCGACCGGCAGTTCAAAGACCTGGCCGACCTCCCGGACCCGGTCGTGAAAGCCATCGACGACGCACTGGCCGGCTGCCCGCCGCGCGGCGACCGATCCGGCGACGAACGCCGGCACGCAGAGGACAAGGCACGCCTGGTCGCCGACTTCGGGCCGGCGCACACCGCATGCCAAAAGACCAACGACGACGACGCAGAAGACTGCGAGCCGCTGCTCACCCCCCGCGAGGCGCTGCGGCTGATGGGCCATTTGGAGATGCTCGGCGACAGCCTCAAAGACGATCTCCTGCGCGACACTCCGCTGGATACGCTCATCGACTCCACCGAGATCCTCGACGCCGAAGACCTCCCCGTCGGAGCACAGACCAAGGGCTGGTGGAATTCCTTCGCACTCGCCTTCTTCGACCTCGCAAGCGACATCAAAGCCGGCAGGAACCCGGCCCCGGCCACCTTCGCCGAGATCGTCGCCCTGCACCGGGCGCTGTCTATAGCGCAGGACGACAACGCCGATGATGAGAAGAGCAGTATCGGAGCGTGGGCCTGGGGCGAGCGACAGATGTCCGAATACGGCTGCGACAGCTACGGCTGGCACGACGAGATGCTGCTCGACTCACTGTTCGGGAATCTGACCAGCGGAAACGATCTCATCGACTGCATCGAGAACGACGTCGACTTCTACGCCATGCTGCCAGCCGAACAGTGGCACCACCCCCTGCCCGGGCGGCCCCAACGGGATCCCGCACGCCTGCTGGAGTAGCCCAGATGAAGCACCACGTCGCCCCGAACGGTAGACGTCCGGGGCGGCCTAGTACTGCAGCCGCACTTGGTGGTTAGGGTGGGGTCTGGCCGCGTCGTCGGAAGTGGCTGCGTTGAGCGCGTTTTGATGATGACGGCGCCAGATGCT